>CALABN010000245.1 GCA_937885735.1 uncultured Bacteroidota bacterium
AAGGAGCGCGAAGCACTTCCCTATAATTCACACGCGAAGCGCAAACTTCAAGTAGGACTATGTCACATATTCTCTGATTCTCTAATTCTTGACAAAGAAAAAGAGTTTATGGCTGTATATTGTCCGTTCATTTTTTTCAATCAAGAATTTTTTCAATCAAGAATTAGAGAAATCGAAGATTCGACGTAGTCAATTTTTGGACGCAGTGCTACTTGAAGTCAGTGCCTGCGGCGTGAGAATTTAGAGGGAATGGTTTCGCCTTCCTCGAACAAAGCGAGAGGCACTACATTCAAAAAAAGGATTTCAGTAGGTCATTGTCTGGTTCACTACATTCGCTACATTCTTGACAAGAAAAAAATTGAAAAGACTAATTAAATAGAACTGCTATACCAAAATCAACGTATCTGCCTAAAATCCAAATATTTTCCGCTGACTTCCCGTGCTTCGATTTTCATGTTTGTGACGAGCGAGTAGGGGGTGCCTTCGCCGCAAAGTATGCTGAAATGGTCCAAATCCTTCTCTTCGCCTTCGGCGATGATGTGGACGCTCTCGTCGGCCCAGTCGTTTTCCACATAGCCGACAATGTTGTTGGCGGTGGCATAGCGGTGAACGTAACGCCGGAAACCGACGTTGAAGACGCGCCCGTAAATCCGTATTTCGTAGGCTTTGGTCATAGCGCGAATTTCAATCCTGGCACATCTTTCAGGGCGGCGTAGGTCTGTTCCATTTGCTCGCGGCTCTCGATGTCGATGTTGTAGGCATAACTGAGGTAATTGCCTTTTGCACTGGCTCTCACGTTGACGAAACTGAAGACGACCTTGCATTGCGTGAAGACTTTGGCAATGCTTTTCCTTGTTTCATCAGTTGGAATTTCGGCACTGATAATCAGCTTGATGTCGAAGTTTTGCGGGTATTGTATTTCTGCTTTTTGTGTCATTGTCCTGAAATTTGCTGCAAAGATAATATTTTGCCAACAAAAAAAGCCGCTCTTGCGAACGGCTTTTTATCGGTCTTGAAGAAAAGATTAAGCTTCAGTGTTTTCAGCTGGAGTTTCTTCAGCGACTTCTTCAGCAGGAGCTTCTTCTGCCTGAGCAGCAGCTTCTTCAGCCTTGCGGGCTTCGATTTCGGCTTGCTTTCTCTTGGCGATTTCAGCAGCGCGAGCTTCGTTGACAGCCTTTTCAGCTTCAAAACGAGCTTTCTTTTCGCCTCTTGCTTTTTCTTCGTTAGCCTTGACAGCGTTGGCAGCCTTAGCTTCCTTTTCCTTCATCCAGTTCTGGAACTTGACTTCGGCTTGTTCCTCGGTCATAGCGCCTTTCTGAACGCCGCGGAGCAGATGATACTTCATCATGACACCGGCTTTTGAAAGCAGTGAGCGGACTGTGTCTGTCGGGACAGCACCGACTGAATACCAATACAAAGCTCTGTCGAACTTGATGTTGATTTGAGCTGGGTCGGTGATTGGGTTGTAAGTGCCTATTTTCTCAATGAACTTACCATCACGTGGTGCCCTGCTATCGGCAACGACAATGTGATAGAAAGCAGCGGCTTTTCTACCTTGTCTTGTCAAGCGAATTCTTACAGACATAATTTATTGTTTTTTGTGTTTAAAAATAGGTCGCAAATATAGATGTTTTTGTGTTTGTTACAACACGATGCCATAATTTTTATTTGTCTGTGCCAATGAGTATTGGCATATGGTGTCAAAGTCCACTCGCAACAGGCATCACTATGGAAGCAAGAATATCTGCCTATATTGATTTCCCTGCATTAAAAACGCAAAAATGCTTCCCCGAAGAGAAGCATTTTCATTTATTTCAGAAATGTGTTTTTAGAATTTGAACTGGAATTTAGGCCTTTCCTCATACAATGCATCAAGCCAGCCTTGAAGGTCTTGAATCATTTCGTTATGGTATCTAAAGAAATTGCCACAGCCCCAACCGTGTCCACCAGACGGATAGACGTGCATTGCAGCCTTGACCTTGGACTTTTTCAATGCGAGGTAATATTCGGCAGAGTTTTGCGGATTCACAAGAAAATCGTCGTCAGACAAAAGCAAAATTGCAGGAGGAGTCTGGCTTGTAACCTGCAACTGGTTGCTATATTGGTCTTCCAATTCCTTTGTTGCGTTTTCACCTATAATACAATTGTGCGAGTCCATATGGGTTATTGCCTTATCCATAGAGATTACAGGGTAAAACAGGATTTGGAAATTAGGGCGAGTGGCTTCGTCGTTATGAGTTGAAATGGTAGATGCAAGGTGACCACCTGCCGACGAACCCAACACGCCGACTCTGTTAGGATTGATGCCCCATTTTTCGGCATTTTCACGAATGATGCGCATTGCCTCTGTTGCATCGCTGATAGGGACTTCAGTGAATCCCATTGGCATACGGTAGCTCAAGACAATTGTGGCAATGCCTTTTGAAACAAAGTAATCTGCCCAACCGTAACCTTCCTGTGCCATTGATAGCACTCGGTAGCCACCACCAGGTATGACAAGAATTGCCATACCGTCCTTTACTGAATCGGGCAAGAACACGCGGATTGCAGGCTTGAAGTTTCTAGCCTCATCGTTGTAAGGCTGTGTCTTGTCGAGTCCATTGCTGTTAGGAAGGCCGTTTTGCCACAAGTCAATGTCAATTGTGTCACATTGCGCCATTGTGCCAAACATAGCGCAGGACAACACCAGTGATAAAATAATCTTTTTCATATTTATTACATTAAGTTAAAGTTAACAAGTAATCAGTGGCAGACGCGGCAAATATAGTCACCGCCATATCCACTCGGGACACAAATATATATATATATAGATTCCAACAAGAGAATAAAATGTCGGCAAAAAGGGAAAGCAACCAAATTGAACGACTGATTTTGTCGACAAACACAACTTCAGACTCATTTTTCGGAAATAACACCAGTTGTGAATTTCTTTTTTTTGTCAAAAGCGACTTGTATATATGGAATGGTCAGTAAAATTGTTAGTTTTGCCACAAATTTAACTGACATTTTAAAATCAAAAAAATCAGACTATGAGTAATTCTTGTTTGTCTTCAATCGGAAAGAAACTGATAATGAGTATATCAGGTCTTTTCTTGATTTTGTTTTTGCTGTTCCATATGTCAATGAATATGGTGGCAATATTTGACGGAGATGCATACAATGCTGTGTGCGAGTTCCTTGGTACAAACTGGTACGCATTGATTGGTACTGGAGTATTGGCCGTAGGCGCTATTCTACACATTGTTTACGCATTCATTCTAACAATCCAAAACCGCAAGGCTCGTGGTTCCCAGCGTTACGCATACCAGGAGAAGCCTTCAGTAGTTGAATGGGCATCACAGAATATGTTGGTGCTTGGCATCATCGTTGTGATGGGCATTGTTCTTCACTTGAGCCAATTCTGGTACAAGATGATGTTTGCTGAATTGGCAGGCGCTGTCAACCAATTTGGCGCAACTAACGGTGCTGCTTGGATTCAGTTCTACTTCAGCAAGCCTCTTGTTGTAGTTGCTTACCTTGTTTGGCTTGTTGCCATTTGGTTCCACCTTGGACACGGTTTCTGGAGCGCACTTCAGACAATTGGCTGGAACAACAAGATTTGGATTGAACGTTGGAGATGCATTTCCAACATTGTAACTTCAATCATCTTCTTGGGCTTTGCCGCTGTTGTCGTAACAGCCTTCATCAAGTCATTTGGGTGCTAATGGTTCAGTATAAACATTATAATTAGATATAATTTATGGCTACTATAGATTCAAAAATTCCAGAAGGTCCAGTATCAGAAAAATGGACCAACTACAAGGCTCACCAAAAACTGGTCAACCCTGCCAACAAGCGTAAATTGGATGTAATTGTAGTAGGTACTGGCCTTGCTGGTGCTTCTGCAGCATCTACTCTGGGTGAAATGGGATTCAATGTACTTAACTTCTGCATTCAGGATTCACCTCGCCGCGCTCACTCTATCGCCGCTCAAGGTGGTATCAACGCTGCAAAGAATTACCAAAACGACGGCGACTCTGTTTACCGTCTGTTCTACGATACTGTAAAAGGTGGCGACTATCGTGCACGCGAGGCTAATGTTTACCGTTTGGCTGAAGTGTCAAACAACATTATCGACCAGTGCGTTGCACAGGGTGTTCCTTTCGCTCGTGAATACGGTGGCTTGCTGGCAAACCGTTCGTTCGGTGGCGCACAGGTAAGCCGTACTTTCTATGCAAAAGGTCAAACTGGCCAGCAATTGCTTCTTGGCGCTTACTCTTCACTTAACCGCCAAATCAAGGCTGGCAAGGTAAAGAGCTACAACCGCTATGAGTTGCACGACATAGTAATGATTGACGGCCGCGCCCGTGGCATCATTGCAAAGAACCTGGTAACTGGCGAATTCGAGCGTTTCGCAGCACACGCCGTTGTATTGGCAACTGGCGGTTATGGAAACACTTACTTCCTGTCAACAAATGCTATGGGTTGCAACTGTTCAGCAGCAATTGCAGCATACCGCAAGGGTGCTTACTTTGCAAACCCTTCATACGTTCAGATTCACCCAACTTGTATCCCTGTTCACGGCGACAAGCAATCTAAACTGACTTTGATGTCAGAATCATTGCGTAACGACGGACGCATCTGGGTTCCAAAAAACATTGAAGACGCAAAGAAACTTCAAAAGGGAGAAATCAAGGGTTCAGATATTCCAGAAGAAAACCGCGACTACTACTTGGAGCGTCGCTATCCTGCATTCGGCAACTTGGTTCCACGTGACGTTGCTTCACGCGCAGCAAAAGAGCGTTGCGACAAGGGCTTCGGCGTAAACAACACTGGCTTGGCTGTATTCTTGGATTTCTCTGAAGCTATCAACCGTTTGGGCATCGACGTTGTACGTCAACGCTACGGCAACCTATTCGATATGTACGAAGAGATTTCAGACGTCAATCCAGGTGAATTGGCAAACGAAATCAACGGAGTAAAATACTACAATCCAATGATGATTTTCCCTGCTATCCACTACACAATGGGTGGCCTTTGGGTTGACTACGAACTTCAAACTTCAGTCAAGGGCTTGTTCGCAATCGGCGAATGCAACTTCTCTGACCACGGTGCCAACCGTCTAGGTGCTTCTGCCCTTATGCAAGGCTTGGCCGACGGTTATTTTGTATTGCCTTACACTATACAAAACTACTTGTCAGACCAAATCACCGTTCCACGTTTCGATGCAAACAGCAAGGAATTTATGGATGCACAGGCAAAATGCGAAGCTGAACAAAACGCACTTTTGAACATCAAGGGTAAACGTTCTGTCGATTCACTTCACAAGGAACTTGGCCACATTATGTGGGAATACGTTGGTATGGGTCGCACAAAGGAAAGTCTGGAGACTGCACTTACCAAATTGAAAGATTTGCGCAAGGAGTTTGATACAAACTTGTTCGTTCCTGGAACAAAGGAAGGTATGAACATAGAACTTGACAAGGCCTTCCACTTGAAGGATTTCATCATTATGGGTGAACTTATCGCTCGCGACGCATTGAGCCGTAACGAAAGTTGCGGTGGCCACTTCCGTGAAGAATATCAAACTGAAGAAGGCGAAGCTAAACGCGATGATGAGAACTACTTCTATGTAGGTTGCTGGAACTATCAAGGCAACGATGAAAAAGAGCCTGAACTACTTAAGGAACCACTTGAATATGAGGCTATTAAAGTTCAAACTCGTAACTATAAATCATAATCAACTTTTAAAAGGTAAATCAAATGGCTACAGATAATATAATGAAAGTAAACTTGAAGGTTTGGCGTCAGGCTGGCCCGAAAGAAAAAGGTGGTTTTGTAACTTACGAGAACGTTGAAACTACACCTGATACATCATTCCTTGAGACTTTGGACATCTTGAACGAATCTCTTATCGAGAAAGGTCAAGAGCCAATCGTTTTCGACCACGACTGCCGCGAAGGTATCTGCGGAATGTGCTCATTGTTCATCAATGGTCACCCACACGGACCTGCAACTGGCGCAACAACTTGCCAATTGTATATGCGTCGTTTCAAGAATGGCGAAACAATCACTGTTGAGCCTTGGCGTTCTGCAGCATTTCCTGTTATCAAGGACTTGATGGTCAACCGTAACGCATTCGACCAAATCCAACAAGCAGGTGGCTATGTATCATTCAACTGCGGTGGTGCACAAGACGCCAATGCTATTCCAATCTCTAAAGTTGATGCTGACGAGGCTATGGATTCAGCAACCTGCATCGGTTGTGGCGCTTGCGTTGCTGCTTGCAAGAATGGCTCTGCAATGTTGTTCGTTTCTGCAAAGGTTTCTCAATTTGCTTTGCTTCCACAAGGCAAGGTTGAGGCTGCAAAACGTGTAAAGGCAATGGTTGCAAAGATGGACGAACTTGGTTTTGGCAACTGCACCAACACCCGCGCTTGCGAGGCAGAATGCCCAAAACGCGTTTCTATCAGCAACATCGCTCGCTTGAACCGCGAGTTCATTTGCGCTAAACTGAAAGACTAATACAATAGTCAATCATAAAAATGAAAATCCCCGTCGCCATAAGGCAATGGGGATTTTTTATTGACATAATCAATCATTTACACTGAAGGCGACACAATTACGCACGTTGATTACAATGCATTTACAAGAAACTCACGTAAATGAAGATGACGAACGCCTTGATAATTGGAATTTGTATTGAGCGGATTCATTGAAACCACCATTTTTAAATGATTGTCTTTGATAGATAGCAAATTCCCGAACTCGCGTTTTTCTGTTTCTTCATTAGCAATCAGATATGAGGCTTGAACGTAAAGTGTCTCATCACCACGTTCTGCCACAAAGTCTATTTCCTTGCCATTCAACTGTCCTACACGAACTGTAAAACCATTCCGTACAAGATGCATATACACCACATTTTCAATCCGTTTCTCAATGTCATTAGAATCTGTGCTACGAATCAGGACATTGCGAATGCCTAAATCCTCAAAATAATATTTCTCATTGTTTTCCATAAGTTGCTTGCCGTGGACGTCATAGCGGAAAACACGATAGGCAAGGTAAGAATTGCAATAAAACGTCAAATAATTGAGAATCAAAGGTGCCGACAATTTTTCGCCCTGCGAACGCATATAATTCATAATGGAATTTGGCGACATAAGCTTTCCGATGTTATCACTCATAAACTTGCCTAAGTTCATCAAGAATGGGACATTGCGAATCTGTTCACGCTGGATAATATCCTTAAGGACAACGGTATTGTAAACACTGTTGAGATAATCCTTAATCTTGTCTGTATCGTCAAATGAAAGATTGCGTAAATACGGAAGTCCACCCCACGCAAGATATTTTTGTAGGGATTCATCAGAATTGGCAAGATTGTGAAATGCCAAAAATTCCAGATAACTTAAAGAATGTATTGGAATCTCTATGTAGCGTGCGGACAATTGCGTGCTGAGGTCGCCACTAAGCATTTTGGCATTGCTACCTGTAATAATAATATCAGTATCACCCTTTTTTATCCAACTTCGCAATGAGCGTTCAAAACCCTTAATATCCTGGACTTCATCAATTAGAATGAAATTGTGCTTATTGTTCTGAAAATGAGCGTCAATGAAGGCATTCAAGTCTTGATACGTTGCAATAGAATCCATTTCGGCATCTTCCTTATCAATATATATCACATTTGCACCTTGCTGGCAGGCTTGTTCCGCCATTAATCGCAAGCACATACTCTTGCCAACCCGTCGTTGACCTGTCAGTACAATGATGATTTCCTTTCCTATCCACCCTGAAATCTTACGGGTATATTCTTCACGACTAAGCAGTTCCATATTTACCCTACATTTAATCTTTGTAAAAATATAAAATATAAGTTAGGAAAAATGATTTTTATCGAAAAACATTAGATATAAGTAATATTTTTAAGATTAACGATGATATTTTCGGACAAATAACCAATCATAAAAATGAAAATCCCCGTCGCCAAAAAGGCAACGGGGATTTTTTATTGACATAATCAACCATTTACACTGAAGGCGACACAATTACGTGCCAACCAGACTTGAAACCAGCACGCAGAATGTAGCCCTTGCCTTCAAGCGTATTAAGTTGCTTTTGGACCGCCGAACGGTTTATGCCCAAACGCTTGCTCAATTCCTGCAAGGTTATTGTTGGGTAGTCTTGCAAAAGACGCAACAAGACGGGTGTGCTGTCGCTTCTGAATGACACTTTTTCACCGTCGAACCACCAAATCTTTTCATTGTGCTCTGTCAGAAAATCAATGTTGGTGGTCAATTCTTCGGCAACCATTTGCTCAAAGTACTTGACAAAAGCCTTTGCCTTGTCAATGGTGGCGTGCGCACCAACCAAAGGGACTGGTCCGACAGCCATATCGGCCTTGTGAAGGGCATCAAGATACTTGTCCTTCTTACGGCTACGCACAACAATCATTGGAAAATTGTGGCGTGCCAAAATGAAGTTGACCAACAGTCTTGCAATACGTCCGTTGCCGTCCTCAAATGGGTGAATGCGGATATATCTGTAATGGAACAACGACGCCAACTGAACAGGCGTGTAATCGCCACTTTGTTCGGCAGTGTTGTACCACGCAACCAAATCAGCCATTAGCGAAGGGGTTTCCTCTGGCGATGCGTAATCGAAATGGTCGCCGTAACGGGTGATGACTGAATTCGGACGCGTCTTGTAGCAACCTGCGTGAATGGTGTAACTTGTCTGCAAGCCACCTGGCAAGTTGCGATACACGGTATAATCCTCACGCAACAAGGTCTTGTGCAACTGACGTATAAAAATTTCAGTCAATGGTTTTTGCATATCGACAGATTCAGTCAGCATCATCTGCAGACTTACGTTATGAGCCTTCATATCTTCCAAATCGTGCATTTGCGCCTCTGCCACAACCTTTCCGAACATTAACAAGAGTTCGGTTTGCCCGTAAGTGAGCGTATTTCCCTCAATGTGACTGCTGTTGTAGTTGAAGTCCAACGAGAATTTTCTGCTCAACAAATCGGTATCGGTCTTGCTTAATGGTTGCAATGCCTGCCATTTTTGATATGCCAGTGTCAATTTTTCGTTCTGTACCATTGTCTTATCACTTTTATCCGCCACAAAGGTATAAATATTTTTAAGATAGTGGTATTTAAACACCTTTTAATGGTATTTTTAATATAAAAAAAGAATAGAAACATTATTAAGGTGGTATATTGATACCTTTAAAGGTGGTAAATTAACATTTTTAGCAAGGCAAAACATAAAGAAAAAGGTGGTAAAATAACACCATAAAAGGTGGTAAAAAGAGGATAATAGAATGCAGACAGCCTATACGGGCATCAAACCATATATTGTTTTTCAAAAAACATTTACTTTTGGCAATAAACTTTTGCAATATGAAACTTCTTCAATTTGTCGCTATCACGATTGCTGTCGGCTCATTTTCAGCGTGCACCAATGAATACCAATCGACAAAGACAGGACTTGAATACAAGATTGTGAACTGCAACAGCGACGCCTTGCAACCCGCAGAGAAAGACGTTGTGGCCATTCGACTCACATACTACAATTCCAACGTGCAGTTTATCGACAACACGCCTCTTTTCAAGATGCAGTTGAAAATCAAGAATGAAGGACAGCCTTCGGTTGAAGAAGGACTGACGATGATGCACAAAGGCGACAGCGCCGTTTTCCGCCTGCAATCGAGCCAATTCAACGGTTCGCATATTCAAGACAAGGACAGCCTTATTTTAGTCGGTGTGAAACTGATAGACGTGATTCCATACGAGGAATACCTGCGCGACCGCGCTGACGCCCGCATTGCTGGCGAAAAAGAGGAAGACCAACTGCTGAATGAATACCTGAAACGCGAAGGCATCGACATAGAACCTACTATGAGCGGTCTATATTACATTGAGTTACGTAAAGGGAACGGGCCTGCACCCACACCAGGAAAATTGGTCACAATTCACTACGAAGGCAGTTTCCTGAACGGTCAAATTTTCGACTCATCGTATGACAGGCACAAACTGTTGCAGTTCAAGTTGGGCTCTATGGAAGTGATTCAGGGCCTTGAGGAAGGCATTGCACGAATGAACA
>CALABN010000246.1 GCA_937885735.1 uncultured Bacteroidota bacterium
TGTCGCTCAACTGTACGGCTATTGATGCCATAATTGGGCGTTTTGTCTTGTCGCGGTTGCCGCCTGCGCCTGTGACGGTTATTGTCTGATGTTCGCCTTCAATCACATTTTTTATTGTATTCAGCACATTTTCAATGGCATCAGGTGTGTGCGCATAATCGACTATTGCCGTTTTGCCACTTTTTGACCGTATGCATTGAAAGCGTCCGTCAACAGCGCCAAGTGTGCTCAATACTGTCAGCACTTCGGTTTTGTCAAAACCAAGCAGGATTGATGCCGAATAGACTGCAAGCAGGTTGTAAGCGTTGAACCTGCCAACGAAGCTCGTCCAGACGTCAACTCCGTCGATGTTGAGTTGCATTCCTTCAAAACTCGACTCTATCACCTTACACTTGAAATCGGCCATTGACTGCAGTGCGTAGGTGTGCTTGTGCGCCTTGCAGTTTTGCAGCATAACCATTCCGTTGCGGTCGTCAACGTTGACTACGGCAAATGCGTCTTTTCCAAGCCCGTCGAAGAAGAGTTTCTTTGCGTCGCGGTAGTCGGCAAAAGTCTTGTGGTAGTCCAAATGGTCTTGAGTCAGGTTTGAGAAGATGCCACCAGCAAATTTCAGTCCCGCAATTCGGCGTTGGTGGGCGGCGTGTGAACTTACCTCCATAAAGCAGTAGTCGCAGCCAGCCTCCACCATTTCAGCAAGCAGACGGTGCAGTTGAAGTGGGTCGGGTGTTGTCTGCGTGGCTTCAACAGCGCGGTCAACCACAATGTTGCGCACAGTTGACAGCAGGCCAGCCTTGTAGCCCAGTTTTGTAGTCATACGGTGCAGAAGTGTCACGGTTGTGGTTTTTCCGTTGGTGCCTGTGATGCCCACAAGTTTCAAGTTCTCCGACGGTCTTCCGTACCAGTTCGAAGCAAGTTGCCCAAGTGCCGTAGCCGAATCATCTACAACCACGAACAATACGTTTGAAGGACGGTTGGCTGGTGCTTCTTCGCATACCACAACCGATGCTCCAGCTTCAATCACTTGCCCGATGAAGTTGTGACCGTCAACATTCACGCCACGCACTGCTATGAACAGCCAGTCTTTGGCCACCTTGCGCGAGTCGTTGGTGATGTCGGCAATGGTGACGTTTTTGTCGCCAATCCATTCCTTGACTTTGATATCTTCGAATAAAGTATTTATGTTCATCACGATAGTGTTAATATTATTTTGTCGCCCTTTCTAAATACATCGCCTGCCCGCATCGATTGCTGTGTCACCATTCCCCTGCCAACCAACGACACTGAAAGCCCGGCATTTTCAAGTATGTAGATTGCATCCTTTGCGCCCATTCCTATCACGTACGGTACAGTGTTCTTGCCTATAGTGCGGTTGGTTACCTTTATTGTTGAATCGGTTTTTGTTGTGCTCACCCATTCGGTTTTTTGTCCTTCATATTCCAAAGGAATGTCCAACTTGTCGGTAACATATTTTGTCTCAATATAATATCCACTCTTTGACACAGGCACCAGTTCCTTTTCGCTGACATTGGTGCTGGCCATCGTTTCCTTGTGAAGGTCGAGACGGGTGGAATAAACCTTGTCAGCTATCTCCTTGAACACAGGACCTGCAGCCCAGTTGCCTGTATAGACGCCGCTTGTAGGCGCATTCACCACGACAATGCAGGAATATTTAGGGTCGTCGGCAGGAAAATATCCGCAGAACGATGCCTGATATGCCACACGGCCTTGATAGCGGTAGGTTCCGTTTTGGTTCAATTGTGCCGTACCTGTCTTGCCTGCAATCTTGTAGTTGTCGTTGCGCATATTCTTTGCCGTGCCGTTTTCAACCACGCCGCAAAGCATCTCCTGTGCCTTGCGTATAGTCTCGCGTGAGCATATTGACGGGTTTATCACGTCCGTTGGAATGCGGCGAATCACTTGCCCGTGGTCCACAATTTCCTTCACAAAACGTGGCCTCATCATCTTTCCGTTGTTGGCCACTGCATTGTAGAAAGTGAGTATGTTGAGTGGCGTGAATTCCGTCTCGTAGCCGTATGCCATTTGCGCCAGCGACACGCCCGACCACAGCTTGTCCGTAGGGTCTTTCAGATATCCGTTTCGCCCGCCCTGAATCTCAAGTTCGAGTGGGGCGTCGAGCGACATATTGCGCAGGCGGTTTACAAACTTTGCAGGGTCCTTCCCGTAGTTTTCGGTTATCAGTTTGGCTACGCCGATATTCGACGACACCTCAAACACGTGCTTCACTGAAATCACTCCGTGACCTTCCTTTTTAGTGTCTGAAATGGTCAGGTCGTATATTTTCCATTTACCATTGCCAGTGTCAACCGAGTCGTCAAGGTCGAAGTAGCCGTCTTCAAGTCCAGCCATTAGCGAAGGCAGTTTCATTGTCGAGCCAGGTTCGGTGCGTGTTCCTACGGCATAGTTCAGCGATTCTACGTAACGGTCTGATGCATCGTCTTTTGTAAGATTGACAATGGCCTTTATGTCACCCGTGGCAACCTCCATAAGGATAGCCGTGCCGTATTTTGCGCCGTGTTTCTTGAGCTGGCTTTCAAGTGCGCTGTGGGCAACGTCCTGAAGGTTGATGTCAATGGTGGTTATGATGTCGTAGCCGTCCTTTGGTTCAATCTGGCTCTCGTCGCTGATAGGAATATAGTAGCCTCCTGGAATGCGCTGGCCTATGAAGTAGCCTTTTTCGCCCGACAGTTCCTTGTCGTAGGCCCCCTCAAGCCCGACCTTTATGCCACCTTGACCCTCGTAGCCTATGGTACGGGCCGCCAATGTGCCGAACGGACGCACGCGTCGGTTTTCCTGAACGTAGATTACTCCACCCTTGTAGCGTCCCATTCTGAACAACGGAAAAGTCTTCAGTTCCTTGAGTTCCACAAAGTTAACTCTGCGGTGTACCAGATAGTAGCGCTCTCCGCGGTTGCGTGCCGATATCAGCGCACGTTTGTATTCATATTCGGTCTTGTCCTTGAACAGGCGGTTGAACCATACGCAGTCCTTCATCAGCCACCCTTCCGGGTTGGTGCTGTCCTCGAAATAGTTGCAGTTGCCCATGGTGAGGTCGAAGTCCCACACATGGTACAGCTCAAGTTTTTTCCCCTTTTCCTTGGTCAGGAACGTGCTTTTCCTGAAATTGCCGTCAGGGTTTCGGGCAAGTTCCTCTATTATGTAGTAGTTGACGAATGACTGCAGGTCGAGCCAGTCGCGGTAGTCAGTGAAATCCGGTTCCGATTCGTGGCCGGTACGGCTGAGTGCGGTTTCCATGTCCTCGAACCACTTCTTCAGGTACTCCCTCTGTTCGGCCGTCGGATTCACGGGCTCG
>CALABN010000247.1 GCA_937885735.1 uncultured Bacteroidota bacterium
TTGTTACCGCCGGTGACGCCGTTATCGGTGCCGACTCTCACCCCTGCACCTACGGTGCTTTGGGAGCATTCTCAACGGGTGTCGGCT
This sequence comes from uncultured Bacteroidota bacterium, assembly GCA_937885735.1. The sequence goes on from CALABN010000247.1 coordinate 88, forward strand.
CAACAGATATGGCGTGCGGTATGGCTGTCGGAAAAGCGTGGTTCAAAGTTCCGTCTGCGATAAAATTCAATCTCTTCGGAAAGCTCGGAAAATTCGTAACGGGCAAGGACGTTATTCTTCATATTATCGGAAAAATCGGCGTTGACGACCTTTATGTTGTTCATTCCCAATATCGCGAATCCGCTTTGCGCCATTTCCGACAATTTAGGGCACCCCTCAATGGTAATCAAACGCTCGCAACTTGTAGAATTGGCCAAATAAAGCGTGCCAATTCCCATATTTGTGCCCAACTCAAGAATATTTCGGCACCGCATCGCACTTGCAAGATTGAACAGGAACCGTCCGTCGCGGGCCGAAGTGGAACTATGGCGGACTATGTTGCAAATTCTACGAGCAGGATTTTTGTCGAACTTGCTCCCCGACCCCAAGTCCTTGACATCGACAACAGTCTTGTCGCTCAAAAGTTTACGTCGGTAATCTTCAACATTAAGGACCCAATCGCCATCAATTTTTTTGTGCAACGAATTGGTGATTAGTGAATACAAGAACGGCGAATGGACGCGATGCCCTTGCTTGGTACGGGCATGACGCTGCCATTGCAGATAACTCCTTATGTTGCTATAACTAAACATTGACCACAAAGAAAACACATAAACAAGTGGAATCAACAAAAAAATGATGATAAATTCGCCCAATTTATTTACACACCTATTGCAATGAACAAAACCAATGCGGTACGGATACTGGAATCAGCTGGCATAAAACACAGCCTGACCGAATACAAAGTTGACGAGAACGACTTGAGCGCCATACACGTCGCCGCACAGTTGGGACAAGACGTTGGCCAAGTATTCAAGACTTTAGTCTTGCGTGGCGACAAGACCGGACTGTTTGTCTGCGTTATTCCAGGCGCCGAAGAAGTTGACCTGAAAAAAGCAGCAAAGGTTTCGGGTAACAAAAGCGCCGCAATGATTCACGTAAAAGAACTTTTGGGCTACACCGGATACATACGTGGCGGATGCTCTCCTATCGGGATGAAGAAGAAATATCCGACGTACCTCGACGAGCAATGCATTCTGTACGACGAGATCTACATCAGCGCAGGCGTTCGCGGGATGCAGATCAAGCTGGCACCTGACGACCTGATACGCATTGCCGACTGCACGGTTTGCGAACTGACAATCTGAAAACACGTTGACGACGCCGAATGCCGATTGGACAGATTCAGGCATCAAACCGTTCCTTTCGGCATAAAAGGCAAGAATTACATATTTACTTTTAAATACCGTTTGCCGTTTTCGGCATATTATTGGCCAAAACTTGTGAAATAAGATTCTTTAAGGAACAATGAAGCCAACGTTTTATTAGTTTTGTTTAACAATGCGGTACATACTGGCAACCATACGATTGATACTATTGGCAATAAACACAATCATGTTTATCGCGATTGGACGTTTACTATACGCAATAACACACGAAAGCCCCAAAGTAAGCCAGTTCATTGTGCGCAATTGGGCAAAGGCATCAATGCTAACACTCAACATCAGGGTGAACCGCACAGGACTGAAGCCTGTAAATCACGCCATTTTGATGTCGAACCACCGCAGTTACATCGAGATTTTCTCAATATTGTCAGTCTATCCTGCCACCATTGTCGCAAAAAAGGAACTTGGAAACTGGCCAATACTGAAAGGTGCCGTACATTTGGCGAGAATGATTCTGGTTGACCGTGGGCGGACAAGTAGCCTGATACACACAATGCAAAGCATCAAAAAAGAGATTGACAATGGCGGGAATGTAATTCTGTTTCCAGAAGGCGGAATCCATCTGGAACGACTGACATCGCCATTCAAACACGGCTCATTCAAAATTGCATACGATACTGATACCCCAGTCATTCCAGCCGCAATCTCGTACCCCGACAAAGGCTGCCACTGGGGCAAGGAATCATTTATCAAAAACTTTTATAGGCAAATGGGCAAATGGAGCACACACACTAATTTGTGGATTGGCGCGCCCATTAAAGCGGAATCTATGGAATCGCTAATGCAGGTTACAAAAGAGACTATTGACAGCAAACTATTGGAATTTATTGAAAAAGAATGATACAAGTAAAAATCGGTGACGAACTGAAAGCAAAAAACAGCATAATGGCACTTGGCGTATTGGAGTGCAAGGTCGCAAACACGGAATTCGACAAGGATTTGTGGGCCGAGATAGACAGCCTCACGGCTGAAATACGCGCCAAACAGACACCCGACTCAATAAAGGAACATCCGCAGATAGCGGCCACACGCAAGATGTACGCCACATGCGGCAAAGACCCAAGCCGCTACCGTCCGAGCGCCGAAGCACTGATGCGCCGGCTTGTCAAGGGTCAGAACCTGTATCAGATAAGCACCCTGGGCGATTTGGGCAACCTCATAT
>CALABN010000248.1 GCA_937885735.1 uncultured Bacteroidota bacterium
GAAAAATATGATAAAATAATGTTCAGAAATTTGTTTTGCCGCAGAAAGGAAATTGCCACAACCCTCCACACCGAAATATTTGAACACCGTGTCCGAGTTCGGGCTGCCAGGATTGCCACCCAGGTTGTCCACCTGCACCGTCACCGGCGCCCCGTTCGTATCCTGAAGGATAAGCGGCGCATCCTTCTTCGAGCTGAGCTGGAAGAACTTGAACGTGCCGACGTTCGGGGCGAACTTGAGCGGATTGATGCCACCGTCCGTAAACGAAATCTTCCCGACGTCGAGCATCGTATTCGTCCCCGCCAGGATAAAGCCGTACTTGTCATCGGGCGTCGTGCCCTGTGCCGCAAAGGTGAGAGCAACGATCTCGACGTTGTCGTTGGGACGGCGCAGGATTTTTCCGCCGAACACGTACGGTCCCATCTTGGAAAGATTCATCGTCAACCCATAGTTGCCGTATCCCTCCAGAATGCCGAAACCCCGCACGCCGTCAACCGCATCGGAATAGAAGCGAAAGGTTCCGCCGTCCGTCGTGTCGACGGCCACGCCATCCGCCGCGCCGGACGTGAAGCTGTACTGCGTGAAGTTCAGTTTGGCATCCGCACGGACGACGAAATTCGTCTGCCGCGCCAGGCCATTGAACCCGCCGGCACCGGCAACCTCGCCTCCCTCGATGTCGATGGCGGAGAAATAGTAGTTCTTGTTACCCATGATGGAAACGGTCGACAGCGTCCCCGCACCGGTCTTGACGAGCCGCACGCCGCCATTGACGGCCGAATAGAGCCGATTCGAGAAGAGCAACGACGCCCCCTCGTCGACATGCACGAACGCATCGCCGTTCGCATCCGGCGAAAAGAGAACCGACCACTCCCGGTTGTTCCCGAGCGCCACATTACCGCTCATCACCTTGACGACAATATCGAGACATTGTTCCTGAATTTGTCGCGAGGCACTGGAATTAACGGACTTACAGGCATTTCCGCTCAAAATGGCAAAATAGTACGTCCGTTGCTTTTTGCCACACGCGGGCAAATTGAAGAGTATGCCCGTCTGAACAAACTTGAGTTCCGCACCGATATCACCAACCTGGCCGACGACTATCAGCGTAACATTGTCCGACACCAGGTTGTGCCTGTGATGAAGCAGATTAATCCTGCCTTTGAGGATAGAATGCTCAAGAATTTCAAGCACATACGTCAGGCATCCGACATTTATAATTGGTATATTGGTAAGACCAAAAACGAGATTCTCACTTGTAATGATAACGAAACAAGGATTGACGTAGATGCCTTGTTGCGTCAGGAATTTGTGGAGTCGGTCTTGTTTGAATGTGTCAAGCCGTATGGTTTCAATAGCTCTCAAGTGGAGTCTATGATGAAGATTGTCGGGCAAAAGTCGGGCAGTACATTCTCTTCTTCCACCCACAATTTGCTAATCGACCGCAAATCGATAATCATCAGGTCCGTTCAGTCTGATGATTTCCAGCCATTGCAAATTGACAAGCCACACGATGTTGACAGTATTGGCCTGAAAATGAAGGTGGTGCCTATATCTGAATTCAACCTCGACAAAAGCCCGAATGTTGCCTGCCTTGACATAGACAAACTACAATTCCCGCTGACAATCAGGCGTTGGCAACAAGGTGACTATTTCTATCCGATAGGTATGAACCGTGCAAAAAAATTGAGCGACTTCTTCATCGACATCAAGGTTGACGTTTTTGCAAAAAAATCAGCATTGGTGCTCACGTCAGGCGAAAGAATAGCCTGGATAGTGGGCTATCGTCCTGACAATCGGTTCAAGGTTGATGCCAACACGCAAAATGTGCTGGTAATCTGCAAACAAGGGTAGAAACGGCCATCCGGCACGATTTTACCGTCCTTATTCACAAATCTTTATGTCGTGAACTTTCAGTTGCAGGGTTTCCTTGCCACGGAATACGTTTGACTCAATGGAGAAGCAGGCATCGAACTTGCATCCGTTGTGAATCTTGTCGAAATGTTCGGCTTGCTTGAACGCGATGCCAGGCAACGGACGTGTTCCAGACTCGTCAGTCATAGATAGTTTCAGGTGCTCGCGTGTCTGGCCAACCACTTGCGAAGGCAAGTTCTTGCAGTCTATCAAGTTCTTGCAGACAAATACAGGTGCCATATTTCCAGGTCCGAATGGTTCAAACTGTTCCAACAACTTGAAGAATTTTGGCGTTATGTCCGAAAGTTTTATCTCTTCGTCAACATCGATGCGCGGAATCATCATATCCTTTGTCATCATCTTGTCCACTACTTCCTCAAATTTGGTGGCAAAGGTTTCCAGATTCTCTTCCTTAAGTGTCAGGCCTGCCGCATAGGTGTGACCACCGAAACTTTCAAGCAGGTTTTGACATTTTTCAATGGCCTCATACAGGTTGAATCCTGGAATCGAACGTGCGGAACCAGTTATCAATCCATTTGATTTAGTGCAGATTACCGTTGGACGGTAATAAAAGTCGATAAGTCGTGACGCAACAATTCCTATTACGCCTTTGTGCCAAAGCGGGTTGTAAAGAACTGTCGATTTGCGTTTTTTGAGGTCGTCACTGCTTTCTATGATTGTAAGCGCTTCGTTTGTGATATTCTGGTCGTGAGTCTTGCGGTCGGTGTTGTCCATTTCAATCTTGCAAGCCATTTCCTCTGCTTTTTCCTCGTTGCGTTCCACAAGCAGGTCAACAGAGTAGCGCCCCAAATCCATACGTCCTGCCGCATTGATGCGGGGACCTATCTTAAACACTATGTCGCCAATCCTGACAGGTCGGAAGTCGGGCTCGTCGGCGGGCTTCACTTCCTCAAACGGCACGTCAATTGGCTGTCCGTCTTTTGTGCGGATAGGAGGTGGCGTGATTCCTGATTTTTTCATTATGGCACGTAATCCCACACGTGGATTGGTGTTCAGCTGCTTGAGTCCGTAATACGCCAATATGCGGTTTTCGTCAACAATTGGAACAATGTCGCTTGCAATGCTCACCACCACCAAATCGAGGAATGGCTTTATCTGGTAGAACGGAATCTTGTTTTTGGTTGTGTAAGCCTGAATCAACTTGAAACCTACGCCACAACCCGACAATTCGTTGAACGGATAGTTGCAGTCGGTGCGTTTGGGGTCGAGCACGGCAACAGCTTTGGGCAATTCGTCACCTGGCTCGTGGTGGTCGCAGATGATGAACTCAATGCCCTTTTCGGCGCCGTATGCAACTTTGGGCAACGCCTTGATGCCACAGTCAAGCGCAATGATTAGTTTGCAACCCATTTCGGCTGCATAGTCTATCCCTTTATATGATATTCCGTACCCCTCTTGATAACGGTCTGGTACATAATAGAATACATTTCGGCACTTACTTTTCAGGAACACATACATCATTGCAACGGCTGTTGTACCATCGACATCGTAATCGCCGTAAATGAGCACGTTCTCGCGCTCAACTATGGCTTTTTCGAGCCTTGCCACGGCCCTATCCATATCCTTCATAAGGAATGGGTCGTACAGTTGCTGTAAGTCTGGACGAAAGAACTTACGAGCAGATTCAAAAGTATTTACACCACGTTGCAAAAGTAATCCAGCCAATGGCTTGCTTATATTGATTGATTGTGCCAATTCATCAATTTTCGCCGTTTTGACTTGTTCCTTGAGAACCCATTTCTTTTGCATTTATATTGTTTATTTTTTTATCAATTTTTAGAGCGTTTCCGCTAAACGAATGTAAGAAAACTTGCGGTAAGTTTTTCAAAAAAACACCTTTCATAATCTAAATTTTAATGAAAACTACCGTTTCGCTCTGAAATAAAGTTCAATACCAATGAAACCGAATATTATATTCGGTATCCATACCGCTATTACAGGTGGTACGTTGGCATTGGTTGCAAGCACATTCGAAACTTGCATAAATAATATGTATGTAAATGCCAACAGAATGCCAACGCCAATATTCAGTCCAATTCCGCCTCTGGTCTTGCGTGACGACAGTGTCACGCCTATAAGCGTGAGGATGAATGTTGAGAATGAGTAGGCAAACCGTTTGTGCTTTTCAATTTTCCATAAAACTACGTTTTCTGCACCCTTCCGCGTTTCGGATTCAATGAATTCGTTCAGTTGTGAGTAATTCATCGCTTCCACCACATTGTTGCGTCGGGCAAATTCCGACGGGTGCATATTGAGTGTAGTATCTAGTTTCTTATAGAATTTCACCAATTCCTGTCCATCGTCAAATGTGCGTATGTAGCAGTCGCTGGCTGTCCATTTGTTTTTGGTTGAGTCCCATTGAAGGTGGTTTGTCATCAATTTTGATTTCAGTTCGCCATCTTCAATCTTTTCCAATGTGAATTTGTATCCCAAATTGTATGACGTGTTGTAGCTTTCCATATAGATGAATTCGCCAGGAAGAATCTGCCTGTGAATGTTGTGCTGGTTGTTCTTGAATTTGTTTCGGAGGTACTTTTCTTCAAATGCCAGTCTTTTTTCGTTGGCAGGTGGTATGACCCAATTTATCAGGAAATAAGAAAAAATAGCCAATATAAATGCCGATATGAAGTATGGAAACAAAAATCGTCTGTAACTCACGCCACTGCTCAATATTGCTATTATTTCGGAGTTGCCTGCCAATTTCGACGTGAAGAATATCACGGCAATGAAAATGAACATGGCTGAAAACAGATTGGCAAAATACGGTATGAAATTGAGATAGTAGTCGAACACTATGGCCTTTAAAGGAGCCTGTTTGGTCAGGAAATCGTCGATTTTTTCCGATATGTCGAAGATGACCACTATCAGCAAAATCAAGATTAGGGCAAAGATGAATGTCTCCAAAAACTTGCGGATAATGTACCTATCCAGCTTCTTCATATACGAATTTGCCATAACCTACAATCTGTTAGTGACTTTGACAACCATTTGCGATTTCCAACTTGCAAAATCGCCTGATTCAATGTGTTTGCGTGCTTCCCCTACAAGCCATAGGTAAAATGCCAAATTGTGAGTGCTGGCAATTTCCAGGCCCAACATTTCCTGTGCCACAAACAAGTGGTGCAGGTATGCGCGTGTATAATAAGTGTCGACAAACGAAGTGCCGTTAGGGTCGACGGGGGTGAACTCGTTTTCCCATTTCTTGTTCTTTATGTTGATGATGCCTTCACTTGTGAAGAGCATTCCGTTCCTTCCGTTTCTGGTTGGCATTACGCAGTCGAACATATCGATGCCACGGCTTATTCCTTCCAATATGTTTGCTGGCGTGCCTACGCCCATCAGGTAGCGAGGTTTGTCTTTCGGAAGTATTTCATTCACAACCTCAATCATTTGGTACATTACTTCTGTTGGCTCGCCAACGGCCAGTCCGCCAATGGCGTTCCCGTCCATTCCCAACTCGGCTATCTCTGTGGCGGCACGTTGCCTCAAGTCAGTGTATGCGGCACCTTGCACTATCGGGAAATATGACTGATAATGTCCATAAAGAGGTTCTGTGGTGCGGTATGCCTCTACGCCGCGACGCAGCCAGCGCATTGTAAGGTCGAGCGACTTTTTCGCGTAGTTGTAGTCGCAGTCGCCAGGAGGGCATTCGTCGAGTGCCATCATAATGTCGGAGCCAATGGTGCGCTCTATCTCAACCACGTTTTCTGGTGTGAATATGTGTTTCGACCCATCGATATGCGAACTGAATTTTGCGCCTTCCTCTGTGAGTTTTCGGTTCGCCGACAGGCTGAAGACCTGAAATCCGCCACTGTCGGTGAGAATTGGCTTGTCCCAATGCATGAATTTGTGCAATCCACCTGCGTCCTTCATCAACTTCATTCCTGGGCGCAGGTACAAATGGTAGGTGTTCCCCAAAATAATTTGTGCCTTTATGTCGTCGGAAACGTCACGTTGATG
>CALABN010000249.1 GCA_937885735.1 uncultured Bacteroidota bacterium
AGGCTACCAATAGGCGCCGCAAATGTTGCGCCAAAGCCTGCATTCTCAATATATACCGCTATTGCAATCTGTGGATTCTCGCGTGGTGCAAACGACATAAACACCGAGTGGTCCTTGCCGTGCGGGTTTTGAACCGTTCCAGTCTTTCCACACACATCGAAACCCTTTATGGCAGCCACAGCCGCCGTTCCTCCAAGTGGTGAATTTACCGCACGGTACATTCCCTCGACAATGGTCGGGAAATAAGTCGTATCGATGTCGGTATAGTGAGGTTCCCTGTATTTGTCACGAATATCGCTATCGCTGCCTACTATCGTCTTAACCACGTGAGGCGTGTAGTAATGCCCGCGGTTGGCTATTGTCGAGCACAAGTTGGCTATCTGCAAAGGAGTGAGCAGCAACTCGCCCTGGCCTATGGAGTTTGACACTATGTAAAGCGACTTCAGACGTCCCTTGCCGTATGTCCTGTCATAGAAATTGAGTGACGGGACGTAGCCACTAACCTCGTACGGCAAGTCGATGCCCAGTTTGTTGCCGAGTCCAAACGACATTACGTGTCGGCGCCAAACAGTGAATGCCGTGTCGATGCTGCCAAATTTAGGTTCATCCAGCACACGACGATAATCTGCGGCAAAAAAAGCATTGCACGAATGTTGCAGAGCCTCAACCACGTTCAATGGCGAAGCGTGTCCGTGGCAACCCATATGATGCCTGCCAGCCGTATAGCCGTAGTGACAAGGATAGCGCGTATATTCGCCATTTATAGTGCCTTCCTGAAGGCCAATCAATGCCTCTATGGTCTTGAAAGTGGAGCCTGGCGGGTTCCGCGACTGCAAAGGACGGCAGAAAAGAGGGTTCAGCGAATCGGCGCGCAACTGCTTGTAGTTTGCCGAGCGTTCGCGGCCTACTAGCAGACTCGGGTCGTATGTTGGCGATGACACCATTGCCAGTATCTCGCCCGTTGACGGTTCTATTGCCACAATAGAGCCCATCTTGCCCTGCATAAGCATTTCGCCGTATTGCTGAAGTTCAGCGTCGATAGTCAGTATCAGGTCGTGGCCGTTGACAGCCAACGTATCATATCTACCGTTCTTGTACTGCCCTTTTATGCGGTTATGCACGTCCACCATAAAAATCTCGACACCCTTTTCTCCGCGAAGCGCTGGTTCATACATTCGCTCTATGCCACTGATGCCGATATAGTCGCCCGACTTGTAGTAACTGTCGTTTTGAGCCGTCTTGTCGTCAACCTCGCCTACATAGCCGAACAGGTGGGCCGCCATTTTATGCGGATAAATACGCAAACTGCGTGTTTGGGCATAGAAACCCTTAAATTCGTACAGGTGTTCCTGAAATGCCCCGTACTCTTCCGCCGATATCTGTTCCAGGAATATGGACGACTTATAGTATGAGTATCTTTTGGCCTTGCGCAGACGCTTGTCAACCTGGGCCTTGTCAATGTTCAGCAAACTGCAAAACAAAGTCGTGTCGAACTCGCGCAACTGGTTGGGAGTCACCATCAAGTCGTAAGCCGCCTGGTTATAGACAAGCAATTCCCCGTTACGGTCATACATAAGTCCACGCGCGGGATACTGCGTCACATAACGCAACACGTTGTTCGACGCCGACATTTTGTACGACTGATCGACAACTTGCAAGAAAAACAAGCGCCCGATATACAATAGGAAGACAGCGCAAAACAACCCTCCTATCACATAACACCGTTGACGGAAAGGGTTCATTTATTACGTATAAACAAAAATTGACTCAATATTATCAGAAGCATCGTAAACACGACACTTAGCAACGACCGCGACAAAATAAGATGCACATCGCTGAACTTGAACGCCTCTATCAGGTACAGGAATATATGATGCACCAAGACCACCATCAGGCTGTACTTGAAAAACCATCCTGTACCGAATATGCGGATATTTGGCGTATCCGACGGCTCAACCGTTTCGCGCGGCATCATAGCCGAAAGCAGGTACGGGCGGACAAACGCCGCAAAGACAGTTGCCGACGTGTGTATGCCTGGCGAATTGCAGAACATATCGACACTTATGCCAAGCGCGAACGACGCTAAAAGCAGCAGCCAGCCTGGAGTGCCGAACGGCAACATTATCACAAACAATATATACAGATACGGATTGATGAAACCGCCCAGTTGCACCTGATTGAGAACCCCGACCTGCAGCAGGATTAGCACCACGAATCTGATTATATTTTTCAGCAAAACGTTATTCATTTTCAGCCCTGTTTTGTAGTTCTAAAAGTTCGCCTTTAGTCAGGTTTTTCACAACCTGCACATCTGAGAGTTTCTTAAAATCGACTGAAAGTTTCACACTAGCCGACATAAATCCGTTGGCACTTGAATTCAGCACGGCGTCTATCTTGCCTATCATTATTCCCTTCGGGAAAATGGCCGAATATCCGCTTGTAATCACCACATCGTCTTTCCGCACCCTAATGTGACCAGGAAGGTCGCCAATGGTTGCATACTCATAGTTATAGCCATCCCAGCCAAGCGAGCCGAAATAGCCGCTACCCTCAAGCATTGCGCTGACTTTCAGGTTCTGGTTCAGGACACTTATCACTGCCGAATAATTAGGCGAAACACATTTAACGACGCCAACGACACCCGATGCCGATATCACGCCCATTCCTGGCTCCACTCCCTGCTTGCTGCCTATGTCGAGTGTTATGAAGTTGTTCGAACTCTCGACCGAATTGCTAATCACGCGGCAAGGCAAGAACTCATATTGCTGCATATAAACAGAATCCCGCACCGACACCCCCGACAGTGTATCAGTCTTATACAAGACAAGTTGCGAATTGCGCAACTGAGCCAATTCAGCATTCAGTTCCTGATTCCGCTGATTGAGGTAAAGATAATCGTTAATGGAGGAGAACGTATTGTCGATATGTCCCACCACATTCGCCGATGAGTTCACAAAGCAACTATGCTGGTAACTGTTGTATTCCACCACCATAAAGACAGACAATGCCTCGATAAGCAAAAACAATATCACATAATGGTTACGCAATATGAATTGTATAAGTGTTCGCATCGGTACTGCCGTTTTTTGAAAAAAAGCGTGCCCGCCAAGAAGGCAGGCACATTTTCAGTTATTATTTTATCAGGAATTTGAACCTGTTGGAATTCTTAAGAGCGATACCTGTTCCCCTTGCCACGCAGTGCAATGGGTCCTCGGCAACGTGGAACGGAATCTTCGTCTTTTCGGTCAAGCGCTTGTCAAGACCACGCAAAAGAGCGCCACCACCTGCTAGGAATATGCCCTTGCGGTAGATATCGGCGTACAACTCAGGCGGAGTATGCTCAAGAGTCGCCAAAATTGCAGTCTCAATCTTGCTGATGGAACGGTCGAGACAGTGTGCAATTTCCTGATAAGAGATAGGAATCTCTATAGGAAGTGCAGTCATCTGGTGAGGTCCGCGGACAAGGTAGTCTGCTGGCGGCTCGTCCAATTCTGGCAATGCGGAACCGACTTTTATCTTGATATCCTCAGCCGTACGCTCGCCAATCTTTATGTTATGCTGATGGCGCATATACTCGCGGATGTCCTCGGTAAACTCGTCGCCTGCGATACGGATAGACTCGTTCGACACGATGCCGCCCAACGATATCACTGCTATTTCAGTGGTACCGCCGCCTATGTCGACAACCATATGGCCTTCTGGCGCCTCAACATCCACACCCATACCAAGTGCGGCGGCCATTGGCTCGTAAATCATCAGCACCTCACGGCCACCAGCGTGCTCTGACGAGTCACGGACGGCACGCAATTCAACTTCAGTTGAACCCGACGGCACGCATATCACTATCTTCAATGCTGGTGTAAACAACTGTGTCTTGTTGGCATTGACCATACGTATCAAGCCGCGAATCATTTTTTCAGCGGCGTCAAAGTCATATTCGACCAGACGTGTCTGGTCAGTGAA
>CALABN010000250.1 GCA_937885735.1 uncultured Bacteroidota bacterium
ATAATAGAATATAACTATTCTATATTTTTTTTGCGAAGATATTCATTTGGGAAAAATGTGTAACACGTTTTTTTTGCAAATATGCTGATTACGTGTTTATCGTAAAGCATTATCTATTAAGTCGATAAGTTTTTGTGCGTTTATCGATGCGTCAAATTTTGACAATAGTTTTGAACGGTTTTGCAAATCGTTGATATCGAACGGCTTGGATATTAGGTCTCTGCATATTTGCGCAAATTCTTCTGCAGAGTCGGCAATGTGGCATAGCGATTCGAGCCCCGTGCCTGCTACCATTTGTCTGTTTGCTACGCAGTGGCGTCCTTTGTAGAGCGATTCAAGCAGTTTCAGTTTTATTCCAGTTGGCTGGAATGTCGGCAGTGCAATGATTTGCGCATCTTCGACAAGTTTGTCCATTTGTTCTGATGTTGGATTGGCACAAATAGCGATGTTGGCATTCGTCGAAACAGCCTTTGCCAATGCCTTGTCGGGGTCTTTACCTGCAAAAATTATAGGAAAGTTGATGTCTCTTAATGCTTTAGCCAAAAATAGAGACGCTTCGATGTTTTCTGGAACAGAAAGGTTTGCGTGATACAGAATGTGCTTGCCAAAATCTGTTTTTCCACATACTGCACTGTTTGGCTGAAAGGCTGGCAGGTGAGTGCTGTGTCCGTAAGTGCTTGAAAAATAATCGGTGTCCTTCTCTGTGATTGATGCTATGAGTTGTGCAAAGGGCATTGCTTTCTTTTCATAACGTTCGAGTTTGTGGCTTTCAGTCAGGAAAAAGAATTTTTTCAACAAGTTGTGTTCCTGACGTTTCAGTCCGTTGTAATACTCGTGCTCGATATTATGTGCCCTGACAATCTTGAATCTGTCTTTAAGTTCTTTGTTGGCAATGAAATGCGTGGTGTGTAGTCCTTCAAACAGAATTGGTGCGTCAAAAGCGATTAGATTTTGCAGAAGTTCGTTGTTTTCCCTCGATTTTACAATGTATGGTTCATTTGAGAGCCAACTTGCAAGACCTGTATGTCGTTTGTAGTAATTGACTGAATAGCAAGTGTCTTCAAGTTCCTTTTGGTGGCTACGTCCATATTCAAAGCAATGAAGGTGTACCTTGATGCCTAAATCTGACAGAGCCTTTGCCTTGTGCCATATGTCAATCATTCCGCCGTAATTGGCTGGCAATGGTATGTTTAGGCTGACAATATGAAGGTGCTTGTTCCACATTTGCTATTCAGTTGCCAGAAAAAATCATTCCAAATCCAAGAACGAGAACTCTTTTCCGTATCTAATCATTTGCTCGACGTAAGTTTCTGTATAGTCAATAGTTACGTCGATTATTTTGCCGTTTTCCATAACAGGTTTCAGCACAGGGTTTACGAAGCCACCGTAAGGAGCAAGGTTGAGTTTGCGGTAACGTTCCAAAACTTCTGCGTGCAACTTTTGGCCTATTTTTACACCATAGTTCTCGACAAGTGCTTGTCCTGCAGGAAAGTCGCCTTCAGACTTAATGCGTTGAATTTCAGCAAGCAGTTTGCCGAAAAGTGTGCGTAGTTTCTCGTAATTATTTATGACAGAATAAGTTTTGCCGTTTACGGTCTTCAACTCGATTACGTTTTCTGCTTTGCCTTGTTCAAATGCCCAACTTGCAATAAGTTGGCGGTTGCGCATATGTGATTCTTCCAAATCCTTGCCAAGTTCGATGCGAGTGAGTTGGGTCATCAAGCCATTGCGAATGTATGAATCGTATTCCGACTTATATGCTTCGCTGTCAGGAAGAAGACCGAGTTCCACAATTTTAGGGTCGGCCATATAGTATAGCGCGAACAAGTCGGCGCGGGCTTCCTCGAGTGTGCTACTGTAGTTCTTCAACGCATCGGGATTGGTGTCTGGCAGAAGTTGTCCAGAACCGTGTCCCA
>CALABN010000251.1 GCA_937885735.1 uncultured Bacteroidota bacterium
ACTGTTGACGACTGACACCCATAAAGATACCGATAAAAAACAAAAAGCGCCGGAAAGTTCATATTGCCCATTTTTGTAATATTTATATTTCAAACGGTGAATTTATAGAACACACCATTATTTTATTCTTCAATGTCATTTTATCATAATTTTCATTTAATCTTTTACGCAACGTATCTGAACATAATCAGTAGGCACTCTATTGAATATTGATTCTTTTTTATTTTCCAAATAATCGTACCAATAAAGAGCTCGTCTGATACCAGAATTTCCAGAATACAACAAACGGACAATATTGTCGTCACCCGTGCCGCTATTTTTTTCCCTAGGAGTCAAATATAACGCAGCTCCACTTTTCACATTACCACTATTTTCCATATTAAGGGTGGAATAATCGTCTTCTACAATATATTCCTTCACTGCATCCTTATAAAATCCAAATGGAATCGCATTAAACTCACCTGCACCAACTATTTGTTCGTCAGTAAATGGGTTTTTCCAATCATCGACTGATATTAGTTTATTTAGCAAGTTTACATTTGTGCCCATAAAAGACACCGTATCTTCCTCATAAACACGTCGTTTGTCACTTAAGTCCACGTTCTCACCCAAGCGTTTAACCAAAAATTCAGGATCGGGGGCATAACCATACGCATTATAATAAATTGTACCACTCGAATGCCAATTCTTCACACCATAGTACATCTCTAAATCTTTCCAATCTTCATCTGTTGACACATGAAATCCTTCTGGAATCAAGTCGGAAAATCCTTTATAAAATAATGGAAGCTTATACGCATAGACAACTCCTTCACAACCAGAATTGCTCTTGACTTTAGCACATCCATTGCCTGGCGCAAAATTTGAGTATAATTTAAAATTTAACTTTTCGCCATCAGGTAAACTTTCGATATCAAATACTCCGCGCAAGTCTTCAAGCATCCAAACACGGTTGCCTATCTTTCCTATTTTGTAAACATTGAACTGTTTGTCTGCGACTGCCTTACTTTTGTCAAGAAAGATTCCTCTGGCTGTAGATTGTGCTTTAATCACAGTGTCGTCAAAAACGCAATCAGCATTAACCATGAAATCATAAATGACAGGTTCAAAATATTGTTTTTTTGAAGTGTCCCACCATTGATAACATACAGCATACTTTAGGGCATCCAAAGGACCCGCCGATATATGGCACGTAGTTGCTCCGTCGGCCACGCTTATTGGAGTCCTGTCGTAATCACAATCACCGTCAGGTGTCAAGGTTATTCGCGTATCACTAAATTGCTCATGACCTTCCCATGTAACGGTTGCCGCCCATTCCCCTTCATCTTCATTAGTCACCTTGACAGCAAAATCAGGAACGCAATAAAATTTGAAAATATCAGTTTCTGCCATGTTGCTTCCATCGTGTACGACAATTTTCCAATAATATTTTGTGTACGGCTGCAAATAATGTTCGTCTCTTCCAATACGTCTAAGTATGCCTATAGATTCCATATTATCAATGTCAGTACCCATGAATATTTCTTCTTCAACATCCACATTGCCACAAGTTAACTCAAAAGGGGTTATTATTGTGTCATTAACCACATCCCCATTTTTCAATACAATTTTTTGTAGGCTTTTATCTGGCAATTTAAAATCATCTTCATTGCTGCAAGAATTGAGTGTAAAAGATAGCGTCATTAAGGCAATTGCTATTTTTAAAAGTCTTGTTTTCATATGTTTTAGTATTTTATAATTATCTGTTTAGTATGTGTTTCTATATTTTTCCCTGGCAAACAATAACTCAACAACACAGGATATGCCCCTTCAATAATAACAGGCAATTGATCTGTAGTCAATACTTTTTTCACACCGCTACTTGCCTTTACGGTCGCTGATTTATTAGAAAGCACTGTCAACATTTCTCGAAAATAAGTATTTATCTTTTCTGGTTCATTATTAATAACGTGAGTTCGATATAAAAAATACGGCGAAAAATAATAAAAATAGGGATTGTTTTAGTATATTTAAGTATTTAATAATCAAAAATATATACATAAAAACAATCCCCATGAACGTAAGAACGAAATTAGTCGAAATTTTCGTATTTGCAGACGATTTCTGCAAAGAATTTGATAAAGTTGTGTCAAATGCCAAAATCGCAGATAACGACGGCAAAAGGCACAGAAACAAGCCGTGTAAATTGTCCAACTCTGAGGTTATGACCATAATGATAGCCTTTCACTTTGGCGGGTTTCGTAATCTTAAACACTTTTATATCAATTATATACAACAACATTGCAAGGATTTCTTCCCTGAAACTGTTTCATACAACAGATTTGTTGAATTACAACGATATGCACTGATGCCTTTGGTCTTGTTTTTAAAAACAATGCATCTGGGAACCTGCACAGGCATCTCATATGTTGATTCGACTCCAATAAGAGTGTGCAACAACAAAAGCGTTTTTAACCATAAGGTTTTCAGGGATATAGCGCGGCGAGGCAAGTCGACAATGGGCTATTTCTATGGGTTTAAACTGCACTTGATCATCAACGAGAAAGGCGAGATACTGAATTTTGTCATCACGCCTGGCAATGTAGACGACCGCACTCCATTACGGGATGCAAAGTTTTTGTCAAAAGTATCGGACAAACTTTTTTCCGACAAAGGTTATATCAGCCAGGAACTGTTTGAGATGTTGTTCGTCAATGGAATCCAACTTATCACGGGCATGAAAAGAAATATGAAGGGTGGACTTATGTCTTTGAATGACAAAATATTGCTCCGTAAGCGTTCTGTCATAGAGTCGGTTAATGACGAATTGAAAACGATGTGCCAAATTGAGCACTCAAGACACAGATCGTTCCATAATTTTCTAGGCAACATCATTTCTGCACTTGTGGCTTATTCGTACTTTCCTAAAAAGCCTTCTATCAAATTCGATGTCGATGAGAACAACAAGCAACTGGCTCTGTTTTACTGATTTGCTTATATCGAACTCGTGTTGTTTACAACATGTGCAGGTTTGCGTACCTTGTCAAGCATCCAGTCAAATTTTAAAATATAAATTCTCAATACATTGTATATTAGATGTTTAAAAATGGGGGGGAGGTAAAAAAGTGTTAGAAACACGATAGTTTTCACGATTAGTTTTTATAGATTTGCTTGTCGGTTATGAAAAATTGACAGCACTTTTCACCTGTTTAACGGGTTCTGATGGGTGAAAGGTCTATTTATAGAACCCACCATAAGTCAGACGCCATAAACGCAAGGAAAAATGGGATTTATTTATACAATTATAACAATTACAATTATGGTTGCTATGACAATCATAATTCATAATGCAAACAACAAACGTTTACATAAAAAATGTAATGAAATAAAGAATAAATACCCATTGGCTTATAGTGATTATATCAGCAGCAGATTCATTAGCATATACAAAGCATCAAATTCTGTATTAAGAGAGATTATTAACCAATCAACTGACTTTTGGAATGATAAAGAAAAAGAATTTCAAGAACAAGAACGAAGAAGAATAGAAACCGAAATACAATATAGGAGGATTAAAGAGACTTGTCCTAACGGCTTGAAAAGATGGGAAACTTTATACCCTACTGCCTCAAAAAGTGTAACTGTATCCAATGAGTATAAAATTAAGAATTATGAAAATGCCATTAAAACAGCCAAAGAGTTCAACGTTTGGGAAAAAGAGCAGCAGACATATACAGATAAATGCTATCAAATATCTAAAAACACTTTACTCAATTTTGGACGCTATTATTATAACATACCTTTTAAAAAAACAAACGAAGATGGTAATGAGATAAACGGAACGTATGAAGTATGGCAGTCTTTTGCTGGGGCATATTGTAAAGAAAGTGACTTGGATTATTCTGACTTTAAAGGCATCAAACAGAATAATACGCACAACATTGACGAGTTCAAAAAATGTGAGATGTGCTATAAATCATCGATTTATGACAAAATCAAGAACTTTATTTGCCAACTTAACAAAGAATATCAACTGTCTGTTTATTTATGCACAAACAACAGTGATTGGACTGCGCAAAGCCTTTATTACCATTATAAGGAATTATTTAATATTCAATCTGTTGACGAAATATTTAATAACATTTCTGAAGATTCACAAGACTACAACTATTATCCTAAATTAAAAAACAGGCATATCGTAATTATTGATATTCAGACAGAAAACAAACAACTAGTTGAAGTTTGTGAAAAAATCATAAAAAAGAACAAGAATAAGCACCCACTCATCACCTATATCAGCCTATTCAAAGGATATGATAGGGAAGAAATGCTTTATTTGTTTGATAAGAAAAGACAAGAACGTGAAGAAGAAGAAAAACGGAAAAGAAAAGAGAAAGAAAACCGCGTTATTTCAATATGCCAACAATATGGAATAACAGGCCTTTATCATATGACTCACATTGACAATCTTGCGTCGATTTTAAGCAATGGGTTACTATCTCATACACAAGCAAGAAATAACAATTATTTGCAGACCGATATAGCAAATAATGATGTGAATGTCAGGCGTTCACATAATGAACCTATTCATAATAGGCCTATTCACGATTATGCGCCTTTATATTTTAATCCGAAAAACCCAATGCTTTATTTCCGTAAGGACATACAAAATAATATTGCCATCCTTGAGTTTTCCCCATTAGTATTATTAAAAGAAGGTGTCATATTCACTGACGGAAATGCATCAGTACATACAACAGCAACATATAATTCACAAACTCAATTCTATTCGGATTTAAACGATTTGAATAAATTGGATTGGAAATGTATTAATGACAAATGGTGGAATGATTACGAAGATGGAAAAAGAAAGAAATGCGCCGAAGTGTTAATTCCAGATAAAATTGAACTTTCATTCTTGAAAAGAATACACGTCTTTAATACTGAAACACAAAAAGTTGTTTCTGATTTCCAAATAAGAAACATTGATATCGAAGTGACTAAAAGTTTATTTTTTGAATAATAGAAAATCCTAAATTTGTAATACTAATATGCTATGATAGAAGTTATTAAAGGAAATATTTTCACATCTAATTGTCAAACAATTGTCAATACCATTAATTGTGTTGGCGTAATGGGAAAAGGTGTTGCTTTTGAATATCGCCTACGCTATCCCGAAATGTGTGAGAAATACGTGGAACTGTGTAAAAACCGCCTTATCCAAATCGGAACATTATGGATTTTCAAAGCACCTGACAAATGGATTCTTAATTTCCCAACAAAATTTCACTGGAAATACCCTTCAAAGGTGGAATATTTAGAAAAAGGTCTTCAGAAATTCGTTGAGACATATCACGAGAAACAAATAACATCCATTGCGTTTCCATTGCTTGGGGCAAGCAATGGTGGAATAGACGAAAGCATTTCACTTGCAACAATGGAAAAATATCTGTCAAAATGCGATGACATTAAAGTTGAAATATACAAATACGACCCAACAGCAAACGATGACCTATTCATTAGTTTTAAAAACTTTTGGTTAACTACGAATGAAAATGAACTGTCTAAAACAAGCGGTATCAAACCACTTTATGTTAAAAAGATAAAGGACGCGCTTAACAACCAAAACATATATGCAATGAGCCAACTATTGAGATTTGATGGAATTGGCGAAAACACAATAGAAAAAGCATTTAAAACAGCAAAAGAACTATCTAATCAGCCAATACAAGGAAGTTTATTTGATTTGTAATGATACATTCAAAAGCCACCGAAACGCTTTTTAATCAGATAATTAGCGAGACACCACAAGAAATAAAACAAGAAGTGGAATGGTCGTATGAGATTGCCGATAAAATATACGAGACACTGCATCGTAAGGGTATGTCGCAGAAAGAGTTCGCACATCTTGCAGGAACATCGGAAGCCGCTGTGTCGAAATGGATTGGCGGCGGGCACAATTTCACGCTGGCAACATTGGCTAAAATATCATCTGTGTTAGGTGAATCTATGATTAAGGTGGTAGGGGAAGCATAAAACACATTAACAATCACGCCTTTCCCTTCCTTACGCCTGCACCAATTAGTACAGGAATGTTCTATAAATTAATTAGTTAAAACAAAGTAAGTTAACCTTGACAATTGTCGAAAAATGCCGTATTTTTGAAAAAAACACATGGCAAAATATCACCAGAACCAAGGCAGAAGCATATTTGAAGAAGAATGCACCAAACAGGCATTGACAGAAATGG
>CALABN010000252.1 GCA_937885735.1 uncultured Bacteroidota bacterium
ACTCGATAAAAATTCAAAAATCTCTCGAAATCAATTTATAGAACCCACCTTAATTTATTTTTTCTTCCACCACAAACGGCGTTTGACGCGAAGTGGCTTGACTTAAATAGTTTATTGTCCACGTTTGTCAAGGCTCACATTGTGAGACCTTGACAATCGCAAAAGACGAAGTTTCCTTTGAAAAAAAATTAACCAACCTGACATCTGACGACATTTCTAAAAATGACTAATACCAGTTTTTATAGCATTTTACCACGACTTCATATTTTCATTATAGATGTGTTCAATACGATGAAAGTCATGTTGAAAATAATTTGAATCGTGATGTTTTTTATATCAGGTAATCATGCAAAACAAGTATACATTATATATTTTTAACAAAAAAAACACTCACTATTTCACTCATAACTGGGTATTCTGCTTAAACACATCAAGAATCCACCCTAGTTGTCGCGACATTAAAATGTACTGTATGCAAAAGCAAACAGAGAAAGCATTCGACAAAACATTCATGAGTGTTAATCAACATTAACACCAATTAGCAATATTTTCCAGCATGACATTCAACGTGTTAATGATACTCTACACATATTATTTCAAAGGATAACGCAATGCATTACTGTCAAAAATAATCTAAAACAATCTGCAATTCTCCACATTTGATTATCTTTGGTAATCATAATTTTATGATACAACTTGAAGCGTAATGCTCAACTTGTTTTCTTTTTTGGGGGATATCTACATAATACACTATGTCACTGACTAAGGTTTGATGTAAATCTTTCTATGTGAAAGAATCAGGTGAGAATGCTTGTTCCACGCTTAATAACATAATTGTCTTGAGGAGCAACAAGGCACAAACTTTATTATGAAAACTATTTCTACCCTATTCATTGCTTTCACTTTGGCAACGACAAACGTTTTTGCATCAAGCGTATGGGATGGTAAAAGCATCAGCGAATTTACCCAAGGCGATGGTTCGCAGGAATCACCTTTCCAAATTGGGAATGCCAACCAGCTGGCCTTTATGGCCTATGTGGTAAATGCCGGCACAGGCGGATACGACACGGCCTATTACAAATTGACTACGGACGTTGACATTGACAATCTGCCATGGTTTTGCATCGGAACATTAACCAACTCGTTCAAGGGCAACTTTGACGGCGACAATCACCAGATATCGAACATAAACATTGCCGACTCGTCGTCACTGGCTCACAGTCTGGGTTTGTTTGGCTTTGCCGATGGCGCCACAATAAAGAACATTACTGCATCCGGCGTAATTTCAACCCAAAGGGACAACTCCATTACCGCCTACTGCGGAGGCATCTGTGGCTATGCCCGAAACTCAAGCATCTACAACTGCCACAATCTATGCGTTATAAATGTCATTGGAACAAATGACTCGCAGTTCACAATTGATGACAACACATACGTTGGCGGCATATGCGGATATTCCATAAACTCCAACATCGCGTTTTGTCATAACAAAGGCATTCTTTCAACTTCGTCGAACACAGTTGGCACAAACGAAGCATCTCTTTACATAGGCGGTATCTGTGGCCAGTCCAACAGTTCATTGATAAGATGCTGCTACAACATTGACACCGTATCGGTCAGTTCGAAACAGACAAACGAATACATCAACCACTACAACAAAGCCTACCATTACATTGGGGGCATATGCGGATATGCAAGCAGCCAAAACAGCATCAACTCATGCTACAATGTAGGCGTCATAAACAACGTGTTCACCTCCGCCTATGCAGGCAACGACATGCCAAGCATAAAATATGCAGGTGGCATTTGCGGGTTCATGGACCAATCGTCAACCATCAAGAATTCATCGTTCAGCGACGACTGCGGTGGCTCCAATGTATATGGCGGAGCAAGGACAAGCGCAGACATTATGCAGGCAAGTGCTTTTGTAACAACCCTCAACCAGGAATTTCCTAATACATTCGTTTCTTCGTACAGCGAGAAGTATCCGGTATTCAACAGAATATATGAAATAAAGATTGGTGTGGCAGAAGGCAATGGCTCTGTAACAAACACTCCCGACTTCTTTTACGGAAAGGAAATTACAATGGAAGCCGTAGCGGGAACAGGATACCACTTCAGCAAATGGGATGACGGCAACACCGACAACCCAAGAAAATTCACTGTATCAAGCGACAAGTCGTTCAACGCCATATTTGAAATAAACCATTACACCATTACCGGGGAAACGGTTCCTGCATCGTTTGGCTCCGTTTCCGGAACCCTTACATACAAGCATGGCGACACGGCTACCATTGAGGGTGCTCCAGCCATCGGCTACAAATTCACTTACTGGAACGACAGTGTACCGACCAACCCTATAAGTTTCATTATGACAGGCGACACCACACTGGTTGCCTATTTCACAAAACTGTGCAAGGTGAACACATTGGTCAACGACTCTTCAAAAGGCTACATTTCAACCAAAGGCATTGACAAATACGGCTATTGCGACACTGCCACAAACATAACTGCAGAAGCCATTGCAAAACCTGGGTTCAAATTCATGAGATGGGAAAACGGCGATACAATTGCAAAACGAACCATCAACGTATTGTCAGACACAACCATGACTGCCATTTTTGCCAAATGCCATAAAGTGACAACCCTCACTGACAACACTTGGGGATTTGTCACAGGTGACGGCATATATGAACACGATTCCACAGCATTGCTCATGGCTGTATCTACACAAACGGCAAACTCACCTGTATTTATCAAATGGAATGACGGCAACAGGGACAACCCACGCCGTATTAAAGTTAGTCGAGACACTGTATTTGCCGCAATATTCAGCCTATACGACACCGTGTACGTGCATGACACAACCATCATACATGACACCATCTATCTGCAGTCGTCCATCAACGGCAATGAGGCAATAGCCATTGACATCTACCCCAACCCGACATCTTCGTTCGTAAATGTAAGTGCCACAAGCAGCACATTCTCCTACATTTTGACAGACAGCAAAGGTGTAATGCTGAAAAGAGACGATGACGGAATGTCATTCAACATAGACATGACAGAATACAGCGATGGCATCTACTTCATTACAACATCTGATGGCGTAACCCATAAGATAATAAAGCAATGATTTAGTATACATAAACAAAAATCGCCATAATTGACATTATGGCGCTTTTTGTTTATGGCAAGACCGTCAAGCTAAATTATATCTTTAGAAATCGCTCTTCCACTTGTATTTGTCATCGACACGCCTGATGCCGCAATTGAAGTTGTATGTGTATGTGGCATTCAGCTGATACTGTTTCCCTGTGTTCATTGACTTGTTGTCGAGCATGGAAAAGTTCAGGCTGACGTTGTGATTTTGAAAAAACGAATATGTCAAGGCGGCCCTGGCGTTGATTATTTCATAATCCTTCTCGCCCGAAACCGTATTGTAATTAAGAGAAATAACCGCCTGCAGATTCTTGACAAACGAGTTGTTGAGAGACACACAATACGTCATGACATCAGTAACAAGGCTTGAAGTGATTGTCCGGTTGAAATTGCCAGTAAGGCCGAGCGTTGTCTTTGACGCAACATGCGTTATCTGATAGGAAGCATTGATATTGTGCAACTTGCTATCGGTAAACCTTTCACAGTTTTTCTGTTCATGCGACGCCTTTTGGAAACTGTAGCCACCTGTGACCGTTTGAGGCAAAGCCTCCTGATTGCCAAAAACATAGCTTGCCGTTCCGTTTGCACTGAAATTCAGTTCCGTATAACTCAATGTATCAAGATTTTGATATTGATTTGTTTCCGAAACCTCCTCAATAATATCCTTGATATAGACATACGACTGCACATTTGAAACCGAGCCACTCAACGACAAGCGTTCAACAGGAGTAAGCTGTAGATTACAACTGTAGATGGCCTGACTGTTAGTGTTGACATCGTTGTTTTCAAGATTGTCACGCTGAAAACCAACATTGCCACCTACGTTTGCCATACTGCCAATATGAGCCGAAAAATCGGCTGTAAGGTTCCAAAAATCATCAGTGTTGTAATACGAGCTGAACGACGTGTAGTTTGGAGAAACGCGCTCATACGAGACACCCAGAGAGCCAAATCCTATCGACTGGCTTATCGACATCTTGTATGCCGAATAATGGTATGTTTCATCGTCTTCCGACAATATTGACGAGTTTCCGGTACTGTCGCTTGAGCAGTCGTTATCGACAATGCTGACCGAGTATTGCCCAGAAATGGTGGTATTGTCAAACGGATGGACTTCTGCACTAACTCCAGCGGCAATATTCCCCTTTGGGGCTATATAATTGGAATCAGACTTTTCTAACGACAATGAACTTTCAATATCGACTGACTTCACAGCATTTATACTGACATTAAACTTATCGGCCCTGTACCCAATTTTAAAGCCACCGCCCATACGCCGGTATATCGGCTTCATAGAAATGGAATCGAACGCCACGGCCTTGTTGTACCTGCCATAATATGCGCTGAACGACAGCGGAAAGTCTGGCGGTGTAAGTTCCAATCCTCCACCCATAAACTCGCGTCCAGACATTGTATAGGGAGAAAAAGACATTGATGAAAAGCCCATGTATGTCTTTATCCATTTATATGAAGGTGCAATGGAAAACCTGTTGAACGGATACGCATAGGTTGACGCATACTGGTTGTTGGTGTATGAGAAGCTGACAGGCACCGACACCACACCGAAGAATGTAGTATTCAGATTGCCAGATAGATAATAAGAATACGGCAACTCGTTTTTCAGGGAATCCTTTGGCCACGTAAATATATTGCTCATTGTAATTGCGCCAGCACTGACCCACGGATCGGATTTTGCGACCTGCTCTACATCTTGTGCCACGACATTGAATGCCAAGGCAAGACACAACATCGACGCAAGGAACTTCGTGACCGGATTCTTCATTTTCATTTAACAGTCATAATTTCACTCAACACCGATTCCGAACCGTCGGCAAAGATTGCCTTGACCGCATAGCTGTATGCATTGCCAAGCTTTATGTGGACATCTTCATACGTGCATTCCGTTGTCTGCGTATATGGCTTCAAAGGTTCGTCGTTGACAGCCCTGAAAATGACATAATGCGTAGCGCGAGGATCTGCATTGGTCCACGACAATTTGACCTTGCCAGCCTCGTTGCGCACCTTCAGCGGCATTGCGTTCTCCTTTATCGACACCCTGAACCTGAACGGATCTGACGGTTTCGACTCGTTGCCGGACTCATCTACAGCCACTATCTGGTACACATAGATGCTTCGAGCCATTACTGCGCTGTCGATGTATTCGCCAACGGATTTTTCGGCAGATGCCCACACCTCAACATAGGCACTGTCAGTCAGCAACCGGCGCATCACCTTGTGCGAAACCACATCGGACGAACCGCTTGGGCGCCATTCCACCTTTGGATATCCATCGGCACTTGCCACGCCCTTCATTACCGGTGACGATGGCGCAATGGTGTCCGGGCGGCTGAGTTCGAGCGTTTCCGACGGTTCAGAAAGGTTGTCACGCGCATCAATCGCCTTAACCTGATAGTATATCTTGCGTGTCAATGTGTTGAGGTTCACGCTGGTATTATATACCGTATCATTGAATATCTCATTTGAAAGCAAGGCGAATTCAGCATTCGGCAAGTTTGAATAATAGACACGGTAGCCTGCCAAGTCGCTCTCGGTATTGGCCTTCCACGACAGCGACACCACGCCCGACGAATCGATAACTCCCGCAAAGCCCACTGGCGGTGCCGGCGGGAAGCTGTCGGTAAGTTGCACATAGGTGAAATATGGCGTAAGCATCTCTGTCTCATGGTTGTATACCGATATCTTGTAATAGTTTGTCATATCAGGGAAATCGTCGATGAACTTTCGTTGTTGCGAATTGGTTCCATCGTAAATTTTGTGCAACGGCACATTGGGACCGCTCTGGACATATATCCTGAAACCTGTGACACTGGCATTCATGCTATCGGGAAACTGCCACACAAGCTCAATGCGGCGGTTGTCGATGACGTTGTAGTCGACTATAGTGGGGATAGCCGACAAAGGAATGGATCCGGCAGCCTCAACAGTGTCAGACGGCTGGCTCATTCGTCCAAAGCAGTCGATGCCCCGTACCCGATACTGGAACGGCACATTGTTGACTGGCAACGAGTCGGTATAGAATACAATGTTAGGGTCGCTTTCTTCCGACG
>CALABN010000253.1 GCA_937885735.1 uncultured Bacteroidota bacterium
AGCCGAATTTTCCTATTGGCGAGCCTATGTTATAGTATTGCCCGTGCATATACGTTAGCATATTGGCGGCTTTCAGGTCCAAGGCGCCAGTTTTCGGGTCGATATATTTGCTGTCGGCATTTACGGCCACCACTTTGGCCAGGAACATGTCGTGTGTGCCAAGTTCCTTTATCTCGACAACCTTGCATTCAATGTTTACAGGAGCTTCGTCAATCATTGGCGCGTCAACTTGCGTGCCTTTAATTGCAGTGAGCCCCATTTCCTTGAATTTGTCAACATCGCGTCCCGATTTTACTCCGCACCAGTCGGTGGCTTTTGCCAAGTCTTTGTTTGTGAGGTTTATCACAAACTCGCCAGATTCCTTTATCAGATTATATGAAAATCGGCTTTTGCGTATTGACACATAGCACATTGGCGGGTCGGAGCATACGGTGCCTGTCCACGATGCAGTGAATACGTTGCATGCATCAGGATAGTGTCCGCAGCTTACCATGACTGCGGGCAACGGATAAATCATTGTTCCAGGTCGCCAAGTAACTTTTGCCATATTGCTTTGCCATTTCTTACGGCGTTGCAAATATAATTTCTATGGCTAAAGATGAAAGAGAAAGTTGCTCTTTGATGTATGAGATTTGATGTAAAAAAAAGAGTTGGGTGACTATTTGTCCAATAGAATCTTACGCAATTCATCGCAACATTTTTCTGGATTTGAGCGGTCGAAATCGTATGTGGAGATGCCAAGGTTTTGTGCCGCAATGGTGTTTGCAGGCTTGTCGTCGATGAAAAATGTTTCCGATGCGTCGAGTCCGAACTTGTCCAGTGTCAGTTTGTATATTTCGGGTTCAGGTTTTATCAGTTTGTGGTTGCACGATATCACTTCACCGTCGAATTGCTTGAAAATTTGGTCTTTATGCAATTCGTTGATGAATGCAAACGACATATTTGACAGCACATATAATTTATGTCCCGTCTTTTTCAAGTCGCATATCAACTGGCAGGTTGACGGTACAGCCTTTGATTGGGCAATGGCTTCTCGTAAAATCTCGTCGCAGTGTTCAATAGGAAGATGCATTGCATCTGTTATTGCAGAAATGGTATCGTCCCACGACAATGTGCCTCTGTCGAATTCCTGCCAAAACAATGGTATGTTTGGTGAGTGGATTATTCGCCAGAATGCCAGCAAGTCGCTTGAACACAATGAATAGTCGCGTGAAAACACAACACCGCCTAAATCAAAAATAATGTTTCTCATTTGTCGTCAACGTTCTTTTGTTTGGGCAACATTGCCTTTTTTGCCTTGTCAATCAGTGTCGCTTTTTTCTTTGGACGCGGTGACAACAGGTTGACAATGTCCTTTTCCAAAGCAGTAATTACAGGTTTTTGTATCTCATCGTTGTAAATCATATTGAGCGATGACGGCACAAGTTCAATGTTCAGCATATCGTCGAAAGTCTTTGGCTCGCCGTCGATATGGCAGATGAGAGGGTGGTTGGTGTCTATCCTGATGTTTTTTCCTCTGATGATTTCCATAAATTTCGACTTGTGTATAGTCTTGTTTATCAGGCGAGATGCGAGTGCAGGTGCTTCAACTTTCGGAAAGTCGGACAATATGCACAAGTCGATAAGCCCGTCGTCCACTTTTGCTTCTGGCGATATCAGCGCATTGTTGCCAAACTGCGATGAATTGGCGATACTTATCATAAAGGCGTTGTTGTATTGGATTTTTCCGTCAACGGTGATTTGGTACGCCTGCGACTTGTAGTGCTGAAATTCGGTTGCGGCAATTTTTACGTATGGTATTGGGCCACGTTTGCCGTTTGTCGAGAATTTGTGTGCCACAAATGCATCAAACCCTATGCCAGACACGTTTACCGAAAGTTCGCCGTTAATTTTGATGGTGTCCATTTTCATTTGCAGGCACTTGTTGAGCACTTTTACGGCTTCGGTTGTATTCATTGGAATATTGAGATGCCTTGCCAGTCCGTTGCCCGAACCTACTGGAATGATGCCCATTACAATGTCGCTTCCTACAATGCCTTTTGCCACTTCGTTCACGGTACCGTCGCCACCGACAGCAATCACATATTCGTATTTGCCAATGGCTTCACGGCTCAATTCTGTAGCGTGTCCCTGACAGTGAGTGAAAAGAACGGTAGGAGAGAACCTGTCGAAATCAAGGTGGTTTTCAAGAACTGCCTGTATGTTTTTTTGCTTACCGTTTCCCGATATCGGGTTCACGATAAATAGGGTTTCTGCGGCCATTGCAATTTTTTTTGAAAAATAAGAAATGTACCTCAATAAGGCAAGCAATTATTATGTCTTGCCGTCATTTCGTTTTGTTGCATTCTAAAGTTATATTGCTGAATGACGGCCTTAAGTTTTGACAATGTATTGTCATTGTTGACGATAGCTGTGCTTGTTCTGTTGACAGAGTGTGATTCCACAATGTCATTCCCGTCAAATGTAAGGCATACACTGTCGTCTATCATTTGATAGAGACCATTAACATAACTTACAGAAAAGCCAAAGTTGGTGCTGTCAAATATGTTGTTTCCAAAGGCGAGGTATTGGTCTTGGTGGCCAACGTATTCCAAAATGGTTGGCATTATGTCACATTGTTGGGCCACTTTGTCAATCTTTCCGCAAAGACTTGAGTCTGAAGGACAGAAAAACACTAAAGGAACGGCATATCTTTCTTTTAAATCTTGTTGTAGGCTGTCTGATTGGGCTGTATGGTCTGCTGTCAATACAAAAATGGTATTGTTGTACCAGTCCGTTTTTGATGCTGTCTTGAAGAATTCGCCTAAAGAATAGTCGGCATAGCCGATGCTCTCGTGGTTTACAAGTGTGCCCTTCGGAAATCTGTCTTTGTATTGTTCTGGAATCAGGTATGGGTGATGAGAGCTCAAGGTGAATACGCCAGCCAGAAATGGCTGTTTGAATGTTGACAGCTCGTTTGCCATAAATTGAAGGAATGGCTCGTCGAATATGCCCCAGTCGCCGTCGAAATCGGAAGGATTGTTGTACTCGCTCATACCATAATATTTGTCGAACCCGGCTAGGCTTGTGAAGTTGTCGAACCCCATTGAACCGTTTTGTGCACCGTGAAAGAATGCAGAATAATAGCCCTCGTCCTTTAAGATTCTCGCAATTCCGTCAATGTCGTTTGCTGTGTACTGTGATGTTATGAAAGCATTATCCATAAGAGACGGTATGGACGCCATAATGCTTGGCAGGGCTTCAATGGAACGTTTTCCGTTGGCAAATGCATTTGTGCAGTAGGCGCTTGTCTTCATTAACGAATCGAGGCAAGGTGTGTAACCTATTGATGTGTCGTTTAGGAAAGCGCTGTATTCCTTGCTGAAGCTTTCGAGTATGATAATGACTACATTTTTTTTGTTGTTGGCTTTGCCATTCATATGTATTGGCGAGTAGACGGAGTCAATTTCCTGGTCACTGAAAAATTTGTATTGAGGCAGCGAATGGCGATTAATGGTCTTGAAGATTGTAAACGAAGAATTCAAAACTAATACCGATGATTCTGAAGATGAATTATATATTATTCCAGAATTTGAAAAATGTTGTTTACATGTTTCTATAAATGATAAAGTTTTAATATCACTCATTATCTTCTTATTATGATGTATTAATGCTTTATTTAAATCATCCATTCCATAACTTCTAATAAATACATTGTGAAAGAATCTTTTAATATTTCTACCTAGATTCTCAAAAAAGATTTTTATTTTATCCATGTATTAAATTTTACATATTATCTTATACAACAATATAAATTAGATATTT
>CALABN010000254.1 GCA_937885735.1 uncultured Bacteroidota bacterium
TCGCGGGCTTTGAGGAGGCCGCAGGGCTCCCATTCGTAGGAGACGCTCACGGGGACGATGTGCATGGTGTCGAGTGCCGAGACGGGGTTGCTGCGGTCGCCGCTTGCGGCAATCATCTTTATCAAGGCGGGGTCGGTATGGTCGAGGCCGTCCTTGGTGCCCAACCACACATAGCCCAACCTGTCCTGATAAATGCTCTGCACCGACGACTGCGACAAGCCAGCCTCTGTTGTCAACTTGCCAATGCGGTAGTCGGAAATGGTTCCACTAAATACATTGGCCGAATTTGCCACTGCCGGCATAAGCAACAACACTCCCATTGCAATGCTTGCCAATATTCGCCTTTTAATTTGATTCATAATAAAGATGTGTATATCCCCTGATGCCCCAATCATTTATATCGATATTTATTACACTAACATTCAATATCCTACAACACATATTCACCCTCATCAACATATTTCAACATTGCAAAAATAAAAAAAATGAAAAATCTTTGCAACCGATTGCAATATTTATTGCAAAAAGATTTACATTTGCAAACACCATTATGGACATTTGGCAAAAATGAACAACGTAACCATATACGACATAGCAAAGGAACTAGGCATATCGGCCTCAACTGTGAGCCGTGCGCTGAACAACATAAACGTCACCAACGACGCGACACGCCAAAAAGTGATAGAGTGCGCCGAAAGGCTCGGCTACCGCAACAACCCGTTTGCGACAAGCCTTCGCAAGCAATCGACCAACACAATAGGCGTGATTGTGCACAAACTGGACAGCCTTTTTGTGTCGTCGTTCTTGAGCGGGGCCGAAAAGTCGGCATCGGCACGCGGATACCAACTAATCATAGTACAATCGTTTGAGGACGTGAACAAGGAAAAGACCAACGCAAAGACGATGCTCGAAAAGCGTGTTGACGGGCTTATGGTTGCCGTTGCCAAAAACAGCGACACGGTGGCACACTTCAAGCCGTTTGTCAATTTTGGCATACCTCTCGTGTTCTTCGACCGAATAAGCACCGAACTCGACTGCGTTGGATTTACAATAGACAACTACTCGGCCTCCTGCAAAATGGCGCAACATCTTGTAGAGCAAGGCTGTAAGGAAATTGTGCACGCAACCATTGAATCGACAAATATGGTGTATCGCGAACGCGAACGCGGATTCAACGATACGCTTGAAAAACTCGGCATAAGGCACAGAACCGTGTATATGCCCGACATAGACTTTGAATCGGGCAAGGACCTTGCCTATCAACTCAAAAACGAAGACAAGATGCCCGACGGCATTTTCTTCAGCAACGATATGTCGGCTACAGGTTTCATTTCGGGCGCACAGGAACTGGGGCTTGCCGTTCCAGACGACGTGGCCGTGGCTGGATTCAACAACGACATAACAAGCCGAATTGTCACTCCAAACCTGACCACAATCGACTATCCTGCCAACGAACTCGGCTCCCTGACGACCAACTACATAATAGACCACCTTCAAGGCATAAACAACCTGAACGTGACAAACCAGGTTGTATTGAAATCGGAACTAATTATAAGAAATTCAACAAGAAAGAAATCATAATCAAAATAAATAATCGGAATAAACTTTACCACTAAACAACATTGAATATGAGGACAAAAAGACTACAACTCGCAGTGGCGCTTGCTTTAGGAATCATCACAGCAGGTTGCTCTGGCAACAGCGCCACATCACCTTCCGACGGGCACCTACTCTGGTTCCAGTCGCTACAGGCAGGCAAACCAGCGCCATTCAAGGCATCAACCCTGGAAATTGCGCAGTACAACATTGACAAATTCTGGAAAGGCGACAAAAACGTGACCCTCACCTTAAACGGAAGCAAAGCAGAAAACCTCGGCAACGACGGCTTCTGCATCGACTTTTCTTCTAAAAACATTATCATAAAGGCAAATACAGAGATTGGCCTTTTGTACGCATCTTACGAACTCATACGCCTTCAGGAAACTGGCGGACTAGAATCGGCAACCGGCAAGATTACCAGCGTTCCCGATTTTGAGAATCGCGTGCTGAACCACTGGGACAACCTCGACGGCACCATTGAACGCGGTTTTGCCGGCAAGTCGCTTTGGGACTGGGCCACAATCGACACCGCCAACATTGAGGCCAACAGCATTGTATATGCCGAATACGCACGTGCCAACGCATCGGTGGGCATCAACGGAACTGTGCTGAACAACGTCAATGCCAACGCCGACATCCTCACTCCGGAATACCTGGCAAAAGTGAAGACTCTTGCCGACATTTTCCGCCCTTACGGGCTGAAAGTGTACCTGTCACTGAACTTTGCATCGCCAAAGCACCTTGCAGGATTGTCAACTTCCGACCCTCTGGACAAGGACGTGATAGACTGGTGGAAGACAAAGATTGACGAGATTTACGCCAGAATCCCCGACTTTGGCGGATTCCTTGTAAAGGCCAATTCCGAAGGGCAGTCGGGACCACAGGACTACGGTCGCACACACGCCGACGGTGCCAATATGATAGCCGACGCGCTGAAGCCTCACGGCGGAATTGTTATGTGGCGCGCCTTTGTGTACAACGCTCAAAGCCCCGACCGTGCAAAACAGGCTGTTGAAGAATTCACCCCACTCGACGGGCAATTCCGCGACAACGTGCTCATACAAATAAAGAACGGGCCTGTCGATTTTCAGCCTCGCGAACCGTTCAGCCCGCTGTTCGGACAGTTTGAAAACACACAGGCAATGGTGGAAGTTCAGATAACGCAGGAATACCTGGGACACGCCAACCACCTTGTGTTCCTTCACCCAATGTGGAAGGAATGCCTCGACTCCGACACCTACCAAAAGGGCAAAGGCTCGACTGTTGGCGCCATTACCGAAGGAAAGATTATGGCTTACAAGCACACAGCCATTGCGGGTGTGAGCAATGTGGGCAACGACATAAACTGGTGCGGTCACCATTTTGCGCAAGCAAACTGGTACGCTTTCGGCCGTATGGCCTGGAACTCATCGCTGTCGTCGGAACAAATTGCCGACGAATGGCTGAAACAGACATTCTCAAAAGACGAAAATTTCATTGAGCCTGTAAAAAAGATGATGCTCGCATCGCGTGAAGCAAACGTGCATTATGAAATGCCTCTCGGTCTGCACCATACTTTCAAGGGCCCCGACCACTACGGACCAGGCCCGTGGGACCGCTCCATACGCCCCGACTGGGAACCTGCCTACTATCACAAGGCATCGAAAGACGGACTCGGATTCGACCGCACGCATAACGGCTCGGACGCCGTGGCACAATACCACGAGCCTCTGTGCTCTATGTTCAACTCGCCAGAAACCTGTCCTGAAGAACTGATTCTGTGGTTCCACCACCTGCCTTGGAATTTCAAGATGAAAAGCGGACACACGCTGTGGAACGAACTATGCTACACATACCAATCGGGCATCGACGAAGCCCGCTCGTACATAGACATTTGGAACTCGGTGAAAGACTATGTTGACGAAAGCAGATTCAACGACGTGGCCGTGAAACTCGAGCGTCAGGCAAAAGATGCAATATGGTGGCGCGACGCAACCCTGCAGTATTTCCAGCAATTCTCTGAAATGAGCCTGCCAGCCGACTGCACGCCGTTCCAACAGCCACTCGACAGCCTGATGAGATTCAGAATGGGCATCACAAACTATGAGAATCCAAAGATTGAAAGTCTTCCCGATTTTTCATTGAAATAATCAACAAACACTTATGGCGCATTCTATAAAATCTATCGAAATCAATTAATAGACACATCTTATAAAACATCGATTTAAAACATTTAAAAATATTCAGAAATGAGCAACAATCAGATTTTCAGCATCGAAGGCAAAGTTGCCGTAGTTACAGGCGGTGCTGGCGTTTTGGGCGGAAGCATAGCAAGGCACCTTGTTGAACAGGGCGTGAACGTGGTGGTGCTTGGCCGTCACAAAGAAAACATCGACGAGAAGGTGAAGGAACTTGAACAGATTGGCAAAGGCCAGGTTATGGGCGTTGTTTCGGACGTGCTCGACATCGAGAAACTGAAGGCCACCCGTGCCGAACTTGAAAGCAAATGGGGCCACATCGACATTCTTGTAAACTGCGCTGGTGGCAACGTTCCTGGCGCCACTATCCCCGACGACAAATCGGTTTTCGATATGAAAATCGAGGATTTTGAGAAGGTGACCAGCATCAATATGAACGGCACTGTATATCCGTCAATCATCTTTGGCGAATCAATGGCAAAGCAAGGCAGTGGAAGCATCATCACCATTTCGTCAATGGCATCGTTCTCGGCCATAACACGCGTTTTGGGCTACACCGTGGCAAAGCACGGAATTGACGGTTTCACTCAATGGCTTGCACAGGAAATGGCCATAAAGTTCAGCGAGAAGATTCGTGTCAACGCAATCGCTCCTGGATTCTTCATTGGCAACCAAAACCGCGCATTGCTCATCAATCCTGACGGCTCGCTCACCGAACGTAGCAAGAAGGTGATTGCCCGCACTCCAATGCGCCGTTTCGGCGACATCACCGAACTGAACGGTGCCGTGCAGTTCCTCTGCTCTGAAGCATCATCGTTCATAACTGGCGTGGTTCTGCCTATCGACGGCGGTTTCAGTTCGTTTAGCGGGGTATGATTTATTTAGGATTTAGGATTTTACATTATATTGGTTCTAGGCACTAGGTTCTAGTGCACTATGCTCTAGGTTCTTTTACAACAATTCAGAATTTACAAAAAAAACGTTAAATCCTGCATCCATTACTTTTTAACTTTATCAAAATGGCATTAGAAAAAACTTGGCGCTGGTTTGGGTTCAACGACCCAATCACGCTCGACAACTTGGTGCAAATGGGTGTTGAAGGCGTTGTTACGGCCTTGCACCACTTGCCTATCGGCGTTGTCTGGGAAAAAGACGAAATAATGAAGGTGAAAAACGCCATTGAGGCCAAAGGCCTTCGCTGGTCGGTTGTGGAAAGCCTGCCTGTAAGCGAGGCCATCAAGACTTGCAGTGCCGACCGCGACCTTCATATCGAAAATTACAAGAAATCGTTGCAGAACCTTGGCGAATGTGGCATCGACACTGTCTGCTACAACTTTATGCCTGTACTCGACTGGTCACGCACATCGCTCACATACAAGCACCCTGGCGGTGGCGAAGGCCTGTATTTCGACTTCACCACATTTGTGGCTTGGGACTGCTACATCCTGAAACGTCCGAACGCCGAAA
>CALABN010000255.1 GCA_937885735.1 uncultured Bacteroidota bacterium
CAGGTCATTGGCGCGTGGGTTTGAAAGGTCTTTCGCCTTTATGCCTTGAAGTTCAAGCATCTTGACAGCATAACGACGGCCAAGCATTCTGTATCCTTCTGCGTTAAAGTGAAGTTGGTCGAAGTTTTCGGGGCAACCGCTTGAGCTGATTGCGTATGAGTTCTTTATTACTTCTGGCAAACGGTTGATTACTGGATTGTGACCGGCGCAGGTGCCACCACGGTCGGAGTTTACAACCTCGCCAGCCAGCAATGGAACTTCGTCTGGGTTAAGGTTGAGGTCTTTCATCAAGTCGTCATAAACAGATTTTACCATTCCTAGCCAAGCTTCCTGACCCGTATTGGTCTCTCCTTGATGAAGCAGGATGCCTTTGATGACTCCGCCTTTCTTTTGTGCTATTTTTGCCATGTCAACCAAACGTTGGTATGGGTTGTTGTCGTATTCCTTCAGCATGCTTACCATCCATTCGGGGCATTTAGTGCAGTAACTTGCAATGCTGTCTTTCATGAATGCCTTTATGTCGCAACCGCCAATTGCCACGTTGATTACGCAGATGCTTACGTTCTCTGGCAAGTTTTCAACCATGGTGCGCCCGAAGTAATCGACAGGAGTGAGGCCTGTATTTTCACGGCACAAAGGCGGAACAGCAGGGTACATTTGGCCCATTTTACGTCCCATATTCTTGAAATCGACGGCTGCCATCATCAAATAGCGAGAGTCGATGCCTTCACGGTCGCAGTCTTCAATTTTGGCGTTGCCTTCCATGTTTGACTGACCAAAGCAGAGATAAATCTGCATTTCCTTTTTGTCTTTGGCTGATGCGGTGAAGCATGCAACAAGACAAATGATTGCTAATAATTTTTTCATTTTATTATGTTTAGATGTTTTAAGTGGTTACTGCTGTGCTATTACAAATCCGCCACGAGCCATGCATTTTATTGTGTCTGGCAATTCGTTGGCCTTGATTGTCGATATTTTCCAAGGTGAATCTGCGTTGCCGCTGTCTTCGAACAATGTGAAGTCTCCATTGCCAATGAAATCAAGGTCAATGTCGATGTCGCGCTCGTTGTCAGAGCCGTTTATGCCTGCGATGTACCATTTGCCGGCACATTTGCGGGCCATTACGACATATTCTCCAGGATATCCGCAAACAAGTTTTGTGTCGTCCCATACGGTTGGCAAGTTGCTGAAGAATTTTTGCACTTCGCCAGGTTGCGATAGGTAACTTGTCGGTCTATCAGCAAGATGAAGCAATCCTGATTCGAATAATACGGTTAATGCCAATTCATGTGCATTTGAAGTTATGTGTGGAAACTGCGAGTCGGTGAATGTGCAAGGAGTGTAGTCCATTGAGCCTACAACGCCTCGAGTGAATGGTAGTGTTGCATTGTGTGCTGCGGCTCTTTCAGTAAGGAAAGGAGCGTTGTTGTACCATTCGGCACCCATCACGGCTTCGGTGCTCATCAGGTTGGGATAGGTGCGTTGCCAGCCACGTGGCATAGTAGCACCATGAAAATTAACGAGCAGGTTATGTTTTGCGGCACTTTCAAGCAATTCGATGCAGTATTTGTTTGCGCGTTGCTTGTCGCCTTCAAAGAAGTCTATTTTAACGCCAGCAATGCCGTTGTCTTGTAACCATTGGAATTCCTTCTCGCGGTCTTCGGGCTTGTTTAGCCTGAATTTAGGACTTGGAGCCCAGTCAATCCAGTTTGTGGTTGAGTTGTACCAAATAAGAAGTTTGACGTTTTTCTCTTTGGCGTAAGCAATGGCATCGTTAATGTCGCCGCCGTTGCGCATATCGTCCCATTCGGCATCAATGAGCATGTATGGCAATTTTAGTGCAGATGCCATATCAATGTATTCTTTTACAATTTGATAGTCGCTTGAACCATGGTTGTATGCCCAGTAAATCCAAGAAACGACGCCAGGCTTTATCCA
Source organism: uncultured Bacteroidota bacterium (assembly GCA_937885735.1). The sequence goes on from CALABN010000255.1 coordinate 1,939, forward strand.
ACTTGTGTCGTCAATCTTGTTAGGTGTGCAGACGTCGGTGACTAATGTGGATTCTACAACGTCAGACAATGAGCCCATGATCGCCACGCGCCAAGGTGATTGCCATCCATCGCTGAGTTTAAGGCAGTTTTCGTCGTTTGTCAACTTGTAACTTGACTCGCCAACTGAAGTCAGGCTTGAACCGCTGTTCTCTGCAGACATGTCAGCTTCTGTCATTAATGCGAAAAGACTGTCGGAAACCTCGAAAAGTGAAGGATAAGCCCAGCGACATCCAGGTTTCTCTTTCGGATTTAGAGGAAAGAATTGTTCGTATGAAACGTCGAAACGTTGTAGCCAGCGTTTTGCATCGGCATTGAATTTGTAGGTGGTTTGCTCGCAAAGCGAAGAACATTCTTCGTAGCCTTTTGCCAAGACAAATCTGAATGCAACACCGTCGTTGTATGCGCGGACAACAAGATTTTGGGTGCGTCCTTCACGGTCGGTGAAACTAAATGTTCGTTCGGTTGCGCTGTTTGTGCAATGACGGCGTTTGCCAGTCAGCATAGTGTAATCGTCGTTTATTTCGGCAATCTTTGATGCTGAACCATAGAACAGGCTTTCTGTGTCGCTTTCAAGAAATCCGAATTTTGGCATTTCAATTGCTTTAATCCAATCATTGTCTTGTAGATAATAGATATTGAGTGTAGGTATCTCATCCACATTCAGTTCACATTGAAACCTTATTTTGCCGTTAGGCGATGTGAGACCAAGTTTCTTGTCAAACTTGCCGTCAGCGGCGCTTGAGGCGCCCATCAATGCAACAACAAGACAAGTTGTTGCTATTGCAAAGCAAGTTAGTGCACAAATTAAAAGAGAACGTTTTTTCATAATAATGGTTGATTGTTGTTTTATTGTTTTGTTTGTTCTACGAACTTAATCGTACCGTCGTTGTTGAATTCCATTTCGTCAACGCATACCGAGCGACGGCCTGTGGCACCTTTTATGCCATCAATTGAGAGTGTGGCATTGTGGTAGAACAAGTACCATTTGCCGTTGAATTCAATTGCTCCTGGGTGAATGGTGAAACTGTTTTCACCGCCAGACGTGACTTGTCCTTGATGTGTCCACGGACCTTCAAATGATGGCGCGGTGGCATAGTCGATGGCTTCTTGCCCGTAGCCCCATGATGCATAAATCAGGTAACAGGTGTTGCCACGTTTTGTAAGCCATGGTCCTTCAATGTATCTTGGAATGTTTGCGACTTGAATTTCTCCATCAATTTCAATCATGTTCGGTTTCAGTTTTGCGATGAAGCAAGTGCCATTTCCCCAGCAAAGCCAAGCGTCGTTGCCGTCAATGTATATAGTCGGGTCAATGTCGTTCCACCATCCACGTGCGCCGTTGCTTGTCATTGTGTCGCATACAAGAGGCTTGCCAATGGCGTCTTTGAATGGCCCTGTAGGTGAATCGCTTACGCCAACACCAATGGCGTATCCGCTATATTCGTCTTTGCCTTGTGTTGTGACGTAGAAGTAGTATTTGCCGTTGCGTTCTACAGTTTGGGCAGCCCATGCAGTGCCAACTCCTGGTGTTACTGTATCAGCCCAGGCAAAATCGCTTGGACGCATGACTGCTCCGTGGTCTGTCCAGTTCTTCATATCTGATGTAGAGTAGCAAAGCCATTCTGTAATGTTGAATTCCTTGCCGCCTCCGGCGCTGTCTTGTCCAGCATAGTATTCGTCGTGGCCTACGTATAGGTACAGCTTGTTGCCTGATACCATAGGGGCTGGGTCTGCTGTGAATTTGTTCCTGATTAGTGGGTTCCCTTCATAAACGAAGGACTCTTGTGCTTGTGGAGAAGTGCATCCTACTGAAAGCAATGCTAAAGCGTAGATGATATTCTTGTTCATAATAATAGTTGTTGTTGATACAAATTTTGCATTTATGCTGAAATAGTCATTGCTTCAATGAAACACAAATTTTTGTTGGTGTAACAAGTACTATGTTTAAATATGTATAAGCAAAAAACGACCATCCAATGAAAATGAATGGTCGTTTTTGCTATAGAGTTGAATTAGAATTATTTAAATAGATGTGGAATGAATTGGTTGAAGCAACGACGCCATGTAAGCCATTCGTGTGCTGTGCCTTCTGATACATAGAATTGAGCATCGGCACCACATTCGCGAAGTGACTTGACAAGGTTCTCTGTTCCGAAGTTTTCTTCAGAGCCACAACCAAGGAACAGGTAATGAATCTTGTTGTTGAAATCCTTGTCGGTGAAAGCACCATTGTATGCGGTCTTTACGTCAAGACCAAAGATTGCACCGCTGAATGCACCTGCATATGAGAACAAGTCCATATTTTGGAATACGGTGTTGAATGTTTGGAATCCGCCCCATGAAAGGCCTGCCATTGCACGGTTGTCGCGGTCGGTCTTTGTACGGAAAGTCGCGTCAATCATTGGAATGAGGTCCTTGACAATTACATCGTAGAATGATGCGCCAAATTCTGCCATTGAACTTCCTG
>CALABN010000256.1 GCA_937885735.1 uncultured Bacteroidota bacterium
ATACTGCCTGTAATTACTGATTACCGGTTCGTACCCTGACATATACAAAGTTCTCGCATTATCCGGGAAAGGAGTTGCGGAATTATAAAATTTATCTCTTTCGTAGTAGTCCAGCTTTCCTGCATCTCCTCCGTGGTAGGCATCTCCTCTTGCCAGATGAAGCTCATAGAAATAACTGTCAACGAATACTTCATCTTCTTTTTCGTTATAATTTTCAATTTCTCCATCATCCGCAAAGTTTGCGATAATTGGATCAATTGGAAGTTTTCCTAATACTTCAAGTTCATATTTACCTTCGGTAAGACCAGCTAAATCAATCTTCTGGTCTTCCTGTGTACTGCTACCGACAAAACTATAATAATTTTCATACTCATCAAATGAATAATCAGACACTTTAGAAAACCCCCTGCAAAATTCTTAGATTCTTTTCAAAAAATTCAAATTCTCTGTATAAATATATCTCATTCAGACATTCCTTTAACAGATTCTCATCAAATTCTTTCAAATTATATCTGATAAAAGGCATAGTATCAAACAGAGTATTATCCAGTTTCATATTTTTCAAGTTAATATCAAAATAACCATTCTCTATAAACTTTCGGAATTTAAGATTATAATACATATTGTTTTTAAGTTCTATCAGAGAACTTAAATTATTTATAATTCTCATGATATTTTAACACCATTTTTATCTAACATTAATTTTTTTATTTTATTAATTTTATTACCAATTCTAATTGTTCTATTTTCTTCTTTGTTATCAGCCCATTCTTCATATTCCAACTCTGCAACTTCCTCTAAAAAATTCATTTTATCTTTCAAACTTAATACTTCCATAATAACCTCTCGCTTTCAAATTACTATTTGTCTTTTTCTTATAATATATATTATCACATTTAATATATTTCCTATAAGCAATTTCCGTTTTTTTATTTTGTCATTGTGAAAGTGATTTTCTGATCTAACATCCACTTTTACTAAAATTCTATACTAAATGTACAACAACATCCGTCCATAAACCTACTCGATAAAAATTCAAAAACCTCTCGAAATCAATTTGTAGAACCCACCTATACTTAATTGTTGTGTTTCAATCTTGATGCCTATATCGGTCTTGAATTTGCTGTGACACAAAACCATACATTTTTTTCAAGTTTTCAGTAGGCAACAATTGCCGTTGACGTTCCATTACTTTGGCATCGCCACGCCTTGCAGGACCAGTCTGCGCGTTTGTAGGGCCAAGACTGAATGCCTTGCTTGCCGTTTCCATGACAAGTGGCTCGAGCATATTGAACGGCAGACCGCAGTTCTGCATAATCTGTTCGGCTTCGGCATACATGCAGTTGGCGAAATTGCTTGCAAACACAGCCGACAAGTGCAGTTGCCGGCGCTGGTCGGTGTTTATGGCATGCACGTTGTTGCTGATATCCGATGCAAGAGATTTAAGCGTTTCGGCCGTTTGCGTGTCGCCACTCTCGATGCAGAACGGAGTGTTGCTAAGGTTGATGTCGCGGTTTTTGCTGAACGACTGCAACGGGTAGAACACGCCGTGGTGGCTGAATCGGCTTACCGCCTCGATGCCGACACTGCCCGCCGTATGGGCCACTATGCCTTTGACAAGTGGCATTTGCGATGCAACGTCGGCAATGTTGTCGTCGCTTACGCAAATGAGGTAGATGCTTGCGTCGACGGGAATGTGTGATAGTTGTGTAAATGTTTTTGCATCAACTTTTTGTGCCAATGCCTGCGAGTTGTCGGCATTGCGTCCGCATATACCGACAATGCTGTGACCAGCCTTGCGTAGGCTTGTGGCAAGATGTGTGGCCACATTTCCCGAACCAATGAAAAAAATGTCCATTACTTGCTGTAGAAATCAGTTCCTAAAGGAAATGAATACAATAATTTATCGTTAGTGTCGACAAAACGGAAGTCGATTGTGCCTTCGTTTAGCATAGCCATCATTACGGCATAGTTTTCTTCCATTTCCTTCCAAATTTCTGTTTTTACAATCTTTTCGTAATCACTTTCAGAAGAAATACCTGATCTTCTTGAACGCAACAGAATTTTCATAGTGTTTGTACCATAGTCGAACTTGATGCTTGACATTTGTATTTTGCTGACTACGTCGAATGGCAAGAATAGGTTTTCTGATTTGAGTACACGGTCGAAATCTGCGTGGGAACAACGGAAAGGAGAATTGCTTTCAAGTGCGTTTGATATGTCGTCGGGATGTAATACAATGGTGTACAGATGTATGGATGTGTTTATGAAGTACGTATAGTGAAGGTCCATTGAATCTTTCAGGCATAGTTGCAAAAATTCACGTTTCTCGTTTTTGAGATTTTTTAGACGCTCGCAGTGGCGCCATTTAGCCTCGCAGATTCTTTTGTCGTTGTTGTCGGCATATTCTTGTATTGATTTGCCAGTAATTGAAATAGACCTTTTTACAGTCCTTTTTGTCAGTGTGATAGAGTCAAGAGATTCGTAGTTGTTCAACTTTGTTGGCAATGTGCTGTTGATTGAGTCGACAATGGCGGAAATTGCTTCGTGGTTGTCGGCACGTTTGGTTTGTGTTTGAGATGTCTGTTTTTTGTTGAAAATGAATGCAATGCCGACAAACAGTATCAAAAAGAGCGCGATGAACAGTTTCAGGTTGTTCTTTTTTTGTGACACCTGATTTTTTCCTTCCAATGCCGAAAGGTCTTCGGGTGAAGCCTGAAGATTGTCGCAATGCTCGTCAAATGTGGGTTTCTCGTTAGTAAGTCCACAGACAATTCCGCGTTGCATGTCGCGCTTTGAGTTCTTGCAGATTGCACAAAACTTGATTTTGTCTGATAGTTCCATAGTGATTGGTTTTTAGTGGTTATTTTGATGAGTTGTATGGTACGCGGTTCAATATAGAACGTCCGAGTGTAATCTCGTCAGTGTATTCGAGTTCGTCGCCGACAGAAAGGCCACGGGCGAGGGTGGAGATAGGAACCCCCAGTGGATTGAGCCTGCGGTAGATGTAGAAATTAGTGGTGTCGCCCTCAATGGTGGTGCTGGTGGCCAGAATCACTTCGGCAATGGTGCCTTCGGCTACACGTCTTTCAAGACTGTCGATGTTGAGGTTCTTGGGCCCGATGCCGTCCATTGGCGATATGCGTCCGCCTAATACGTGGTAAACGCCTTTGTACTGGCCACGCCGATTTCTGGGCCAACATGAGTATAACATCCAGCATCAGAAATACGAGCGATTGACGATCCCACAACATTACAAATACCAAAGAGAAACGCTCCTTGACGTTTTGCAATCTCCATTGCCGCCAATGTGTCGG
>CALABN010000257.1 GCA_937885735.1 uncultured Bacteroidota bacterium
AATCAGTTATTAGTTACTTTAAAAAAGAATATAAGTATATTGATATGTTTGGAATGAGTTATGGAGCTTGTTTAACATATTATGCATCGTTAATCTCAAAGGATATTCATAATTTTTGGGCGTGTTCTTATGTTAGAAATGTGAACACTTTTGAGGAATTAAATTTTAGTATCCCTCTTATGGAAATAATTGAAGAATCAAATTGGGATCATGCCAATACAAAAACGGTAGAACTTCAGCCTGGATATTAAGGCTGGGGAGAGTGTAGCTTTTGTCGGCGGTACGGGTGAAGGCAAGAGAACGATTTGCAATCTGGTGCCTCGCTTTTACGAGTTGAACGCAGGCTCTATTACCATTGATGGTATGGATATACGTGAGCTGACATTGACCTCTTTACGTAAAAATATAGGCATTGTACAGCAGGATGTGTTCCTTTTCTCCGGTACGATCCGTTCCAACATCCTGCTCCGCAAGGAAGATGTGACAGACGAACAGGTCATGGAGGCCTGCCGCTACGTCAACGCCGACCACTTCATCGACAAGATGAAAAAAGGCGACATCCCAGCCGACGATTTCCTTTATGAAATGGCGCTTGAGGCAACCGAACTGTTCCGCGACCCATCGTTCTGGCGCGAACTGCGCGACAAGTATTTGCCTGAAATATGCAGAACCCCTGATTGCAAGATTTGGATGCCAGGCGTAACATCTGGCGACGAACTCTACACAATGGGAATTGTATTGAGCGAAGCCAACCTGCAAAACAAGGCTTCAATCAATGTCTATTGCCCATCACAACGGCACATTGACCTGATTAAGAACGGCGTCGGATACGACCCAAAGAAAATTGAAATCAGCGAAGCAAACTACACACGGTACGTAGGAAAATCGCAATTTGCGTCATACTACAAACTTGTCGACAACAAGTCTGTAATGAACCTGAACCTGCTCAACAATGTCACCATTGAGAAAGACAACATCTTGAACAGTTCAGAATCGAAGAAATACAAAATGGTAATTTACCGCAACACATTGTTGCAGTTCAACATACCATTGTACGAAAAGATAATCCGAAAACTGGTCGACAGCCTGGTTGTTGGCGGATATCTGATAATTGGCAATATGGAAACTCTGGAGTATTCAGAGACTGGCAAAAAATTACAGATTGTCAATGCAAATGAAAAAATTTACAAAAAAAGAATTGACTGATGACTAACGATTATAAAGCCATAATGATTGGAGGGTCCGCTGGTAGTTTCCAGGTAGTCAGCAAAATAATTGCCGCATTGCCTGCCAATTATCCATTGCCCATATTAATGTGCCTGCACAGGCTCAAACACGTGCGTTCCGGATTCGTCGAAGCACTTTCCATAAAATCGAAATTGCCTATAGTGGAGCCTCACGACAAAGAGCCTCTCAAGCCTGGACGCATTTACCTTGCCCCTGCCAATTACCATATGTACATCGAATTGGGCAACCGTTTCTCTTTGTCCACTGAAGACGTCATCAACCATTCAAGACCGTCAATCGACTTGTCATTCTTCTCTGCATCGTACAATTTCAAGAGAAAATTGGTGGGCATAATATTGAGCGGAGCCAACAAAGACGGCGCGTTGGGACTAAAAAGCGTCACAGACAATGGTGGGCTAACCATAGTGCAGGACCCCAAAGAATGTCAAGTGCCAACAATGACTCAAGCATCAATTAATGCAACAAAAGTAGATTACATATTCAGTACTAAACAAATTATCGATTTTTTACTTAAATTAGCATAATCTATGAACGAGTTACTGAAATATAAACAAAAGATTACAAGATGGACTATCTTGCTTGTAATCACTTGCATAGTTGCAATCGCGCTATTATTTGCCTCATCGCCAGACTTTAGCAACAGCCACTATTCCATCATTCTGCTTGCAATTCTTATGGTTCAAGTCATTTTTTCGACTAAAGTCGGAATGTTGGGAACTAAAATCACGCAAACCTACATCAAGGTAGAGGAAGACCGCAATGCCACTGTCCAAATCAATGACGAGCACTACGAGCAGGAAGTCGACAAAAAGATTATGGAAGCAACTGACAACCTCTTCAACATCAACTCTTTTGTCAACGAAATAAGCAAGACTGACGATTGGAAAAAATTCGGCGATTCTTTGCTTTACAATCTTTCAAAGCAAATCGACGTTGCCACAGGCATTGTTTTCAAAGGAACTGACGATACTTTTGACGCAGTTGCCACTTTTGCCTACTACAACGACGAACAACCACAAAGTTTTAAAATTGGAGAAGGCATTTCCGGTCAAGTTGCAAAAGACCGTAAAGCAATGTTTTTAAATGAGTTACCAAATAAAAACCTCACAATTGTTTCTGGTTTAGGGCAAATTGAAGTAAACAATTTGGCAATTATTCCAATTTTAAAAGAGAACAATGCTATAGGATTGATAGAAATCGCTACCTTTAAGCCCTTTGAAAAAGGATTTATTAATAAGATTGACGAGATATCAAATGCAATAGGTGAAATAACACCGCAATAACACACTTGGAGCCAAATGGAGACATTTATTGAAAAAATAAAAAGGATATTTGTTTACAAGGTAAACGACAAACTGAATTACACACCTGCCTTGCTTGGTGTTGGTGTCGTACTTCTTATTGTATCGTGGACTCTTGGCTTTGTCTTGAATGAATACACTGCTTCATTCGCAAACTTGGTTGAGTTGCACAAGGCTTCACCAGCGTATTTCATTATCGACTTGTTGCCAATTATCCTTGGCATCCTTGGCTACGCTTTCACAAAATCGCATCAAGAAGCAATTCAGTCTCTCGAAACACAAATTTCTGAAAAGGACCACGTAATCAATATGAATGCCCATTTTGCAAAGAAGATTGGCGAAGGCGACTTCTCTGCAAACGACGAAGAAATCAATGACAACGACATCCTGGGCCATTCACTGAAAATAATGCGTGAAAACCTTGCAAAAACCAACGAAAAGGAAAAGGAACTCAACTGGATTGCAAAAGGAAAGGATATCATTTCCGACATCCTTCGTCTGCAAAACGACTTGGGGAACTTGTCTTACCTGACATTGGTTGAGCTTATCAAATACATCGACGTAATTCAAGGTGCATTCTACATCTACAACGAAACCGACAACACACTTGAAAACACTGCCACATACGCATATAATCGTCGCAAATATATCGATGCAAGATTTCAAGTTGGCGAAGGCCTTGTAGGACAATGCGCTTATGAGATGGACGTCATTTTCCGTCGCGAGATTCCAGAAGATTTCGTAACCATTACAAGTGGCATTTTGGGCGACCAAAAGCCAACATCACTCTTACTTGTTCCGCTCATCACCGATGAAAAACTTCAAGGTGTCCTTGAATTTGCATCTCTCAAGGACGACATTAGCGAACTGAAAATAAGATTCATCAAGGAATTGAGTGATATCATCGCACGTACAATCTTCAACCTAAAGGTCAACACAAGAACCGAAAAGTTGCTGAAAGATGCACAGGAGATGACTGAAGAACTGCAGGAAAACGAAGAGGAACTTCGCCAGAATGCTGAAGAGATGCGTGCAACACACGAAGAATTGGAGAAAACAAACTCTGACCTTCAAACACAAATCCGTGCCGTTGAAAACGCCCAAAAGCGTCAGCACGCACTTCTTGAAAATGCATCAGAAATCATCTCAATCTATGATGAAGAGATGAAACTAAAATACATAAGTCCATCTGTTGCAAACATCTACGGATACTCTATCCAGGAAATGATTGAAGGCAAGGACCTTGACCGTTTGACAGCCAAAGGCGTAAAGGAATTCACCGAAACATTCGGCAAACTTGTTGAAGATGCTAATTCAACCGCCACAATCCAATACACCTATATGAGAAAAGATGGTCAAAAGATATACATCGAGTCAACAGGACGAAATCTTCTTGACGACCCTGCCATCAATGGTTTGATTATCAACTCACGAGACATCACCGAACGCCGTCGTGCTGAAAAAGAAGAGCGTATGAAGAGTAAGATGCAGTCTTTGTCAGAGAACTCGCTCGACCTTATCATCCGTATCGGCACAAACGGCCAATTCTTCTATGCCAACCCAATGGTTAAGAACTTTACAGGCATTGACCTTAACGATATAATAAACAAAAACATCGACGATGTCGCATTGAACGATGCCATCAAGAATTTCCTTGCTGAAGCTTTAAAAATCGTGAAAGGTTCAAACCAAAAGCACGATGCCGAAGTGACATTCCCGACAACGTTTGGCGACCGCATAATGCAAGTCAACGCCATTCCTGAATTCAGCGACGACACCAAGGAATTGGAAACTATTTTGTTCGTGGCCCACGACATTACCGAGCAAAAGATGGTTGAAATGGAAATTCAGGAAAAGAACAAGGCCATCACTGAAAGTATCAACTACGCAAAACGCATTCAAACAGCAATTTTGCCTAACACAAAATACATACAGGAGTATTTGCCTAAATCATTCATATTCTACCGTCCAAAAGCAGTAGTCAGCGGCGACTTTCCTTGGTTCTTCAAGAAAGGCGACGACTTGTTTATTGCCGTAGTTGACTGTACAGGACACGGTGTGCCAGGCGCATTGCTTTCATTTATCGGATACTTCACACTGAACAATGTTGTTGACCACTACGACAATATTGATGCAGGTGTAGTTCTTGACAAACTTCACGAAGGTGTCCGCACAACACTTAAGCAAGACCGACTGGACACAGATGCTCGTGATGGTATGGATATAGCACTCTGCAAAATAAACTTAAAGAAAAATACACTTGAATTTGCAGGTGCCCATAGACCGCTTTACTTACTGAAAGGCAACGAATTAACACAATACAAAGGTAGTCACAAGGCAATAGGTGGCATACCATTAGGTAAAAAAGCAGAAGAGAACTTTGAAAATCATTTAATAAATTTGGAGCCGAAAGACCGTGTGTTCTTTTTCTCTGATGGTTTGCCAGACCAAGTCAGTGGCGAAACCGGAAGAAAATACCAGGCAAGCCGCATTCGCGATTTGCTTGTTGAGCACTACGAATCTGAAATATTTGAATACGAGAATATCATATATGAAGATTTCTTGGCATTCAAAGGTGACTACAAACAAGTCGATGATATATTATTGATAGGAATTGAATTTTAATTAAAAAGACATAGCTATGGATGGGAACAACAACTTTCTAGAATTTGTCTATAGTTTTGACGAGTCAATGAAGAGCAAAGACGTAAAGCTCGTATACAAAGGTGAAATAACTCACCAAGTTACGAAGGCTTTCACTTCTCTTACCGAAACCAATATGATGGTAGAGGAAGAATCTAATTCTGTTCAGAAAAAGGTCTTCCACGTCATTGTTGAGTTTCTACAAAACATAAGCAAGCACGCTGACTATATGACGCCGGAAGAAGACCGGGAGGAAGGCAGTGGAGTTTTTCTCTTAAGCAAAGATGACGAGAACTACGTTGTCACGACCGGCAACATACTCAAATCTCAAAAACAAGCTACAATTGCATCTGTTTTGGATAAGATTAACAGTTTGGACAAAGAAGGTTTGAAAGCACTATACAAACAACAGATAAAGGAAGGCAGCCTTTCTGACAAAGGTGGTGCAGGCCTTGGATTCATCGACATAGCTAAAAAGACTGGAAACCCGTTGAATTATAAATTTGTTCCCATCAACGACGATTATTCATTCTTTATCATATCATCGACTATATCTAGAACTCAAAATTTTGATTAACATATAATAATAAGTACTATGGAGGTTATAAAAATTGTTGGAACAGACGACACCCCAAGCGTAACCCTGGATGTTGCAAACGATATTTTTGAAATATCTGGACGTTCTCTACCAGAAGATGTTGCTGTATTCTACGAGCCAATATTGGATTGGATTGACCGCTATTCAGAAGAAGCTACTGGGAAAACCATATTTAACTTCAAATTGGTTTACTTCAACACAGCTTCATCAAAACGCTTCTCTTTTTTTGTATTTGCTTCATCAAGAATTTCGTTTTTGCTATCTATTATTATAACCATATCCATTTTTGTAGCTCTTGATAGTGCAAATTTTGGACATTCTTCTAAAATTGGAAGAAATGCACGAAGCTGGTAAAGATGTGCTAATCAGATGGCACTACCCAGAAGATGACGAAGATATGGAAGAGGCCGGCGAAGAATATTCTGACATTGTCGACGTTCCATTTGAACAGATAAGTTATTCTTTGGATTAATAAATCAAGAATGGTTTAACTCAAAAGTCCTGTAGATGAGTGAAGAGATTCTAAAAGCGTTAATGCAACTCTTTGCGATTATCGCAAAGCAAGATGGTGGCGTAAAGGATAGCGAAATAGACTTTGTCGAGAACTTTCTTACATCACAATTAAGTTCCGACTTTGTCGAGGAGTATCTTGCCTTGTTTTTCAAGCACGTAGGCATAAAAGACCGCAACTCACTACACGACAAATCTGAAGATGAAGTCAAATTGACTTCAGTCAAGGACTCGGTAAAGATTCTTGGCATTTGCAAGAAAATCAACAAGACACTTACTCAACAGCAGAAAGTGGTTGTTCTTGTGCGCTTGTTTGAATTGGTAGCTGCCGACAGACAGTTTACCGACCAAAGAATGGCCATCATCAATACCGCAGCTGAAGTATTTAACATCTCACCAGAAGAGTTTAAATCAACCGAGACCTTTGTCGTAAAAGAGTCTGTTGAAGAACTTGACGTTCCAAACATTCTCATCATCAACGACAAGGAAATAAATCTTGAACAAGGCAAGCACATCCAGATTGAGGAACTTGACAAAGAGCTTATCATCCTTCAAATCAAGAGTGTAGACCTATACTTTACAAAGTATCTGGGACAGCACGAATTGGTACTCAACGGATTGCCAATGAAAGGTGGCAAGATTTAATTGTTTGCAAATGGTAGTGCAATTCGTTTCCCAAAAGGCAAACCAGTTTACTATAGCGATGTGGTTTCTAAATTCCTGTCTGACATCACATCCGCAAAAATCACCTACAACGTTAACGACCTTGAATTCAAGTTCAAAAATGGCGGCATAGGTCTGCGAAACATCAACCTATCCGAAGAGCAAGGCAAGTTGGTAGGCATTATGGGTGCCAGTGGCGCAGGCAAGACGACATTGCTTAACGTCTTGACTGGCAACGAAACACCATCAAAAGGAGAGATACTGATCAATGGCATCAATCTTCATACTGAAAAAGACAAAATGGATGGCGTCATCGGATACATTCCGCAAGACGACCTACTTATTGAAGAATTGACAGTATACGAAAACTTATATTTCAACGCCAAGTTGTGTTTCAAAAACATGACAGACGAAGAAATAAAGGAAAGATGCGAAAAAACATTGGCAAACCTCGGATTGCTAGACCGAAAGGACTTGAAGGTAGGTTCGCCATTGCACAAGACAATTAGTGGAGGACAGCGCAAACGACTAAACATAGCACTGGAACTTATAAGGGAGCCCCCTATCCTCTTTGTCGATGAACCAACTTCAGGTTTGTCTTCACGCGACTCTGAAAACGTGATGGACTTGCTTCGAGAACTAGCGATGAAGGGGAAACTAGTGTTTGTGGTTATTCACCAGCCATCATCTGAAATCTACAAGATGTTCGATAAGATGGTGATTCTTGACACTGGTGGATACCTTATATATTATGGCAACCCAGTTGATGCCGTAACATATTTCAAGAAAATTGACGGACAGTTAAATGCCGACGTTGGTGAATGTCCAACTTGCGGTAACGTCAACCCTGAACTCATATTCAACATTATTGATGCCCAAGTGGTGGATGAATTTGGTAAATACACCAATAAAAGAAAAGTTACACCAACCGAATGGGAAAAGAAACGAGAGTTAAGCATCATATCTCAAATAGAGCCTAAATTCATTGAAAAATACGCCGAAGAGCAAACACGCATTGCTCAAAGCGAAGAAGATACTCAAGAAAAGACAAGGGCATTGGAAAGGCTTGAATTGAAATTTCATGAAAAATTCAATGAATGCGTGGCAAAAATAAAGTTGAAAGACTTGCATGAAACGCCACCAAAATCGTTGGATATTCCAGGTTGGTTTCAACAAGCAAAAATTTATTTCAGACGTGACTTTTTGGCAAAGATCAGCAACCGCCAATATATCATTCTAAACATACTGGAAGCACCTGCATTGGGATTGATTTTGTCATTCCTGATTAGATACATTGCTGATCCCAACTCAAACGAATACATTTTCTTTGAAAATGCAAATATTCCAATTTACATTTTCATGAGTTTGATTGTTGCAATGTTCCTTGGCTTGATGGTCAGCGGTGAAGAAATCTTCAAAGACCAGAAAATTCTTAAACGTGAGAAATTTCTGAATTTAAGCCGATCTACATATTTGGTATCGAAAATATCCATACTATTTATCATATCAGCCATTCAATCAATATTGTTTGTACTAGTTGCAAATGCAATATTGGGAGTACGTGGCTTGTGGTTTGAATATTGGTGGGCAATGTTCACTATTGCTACATTCTCAAATCTTGTTGGCTTGAACCTATCATCGGCATTCAACTCTGCCGTAACCATCTACATTATGATTCCATTGGTGATGATTCCACAAATGGCATTAGGTGGAGCAATGTTCAGTTTCGACAAGCTGAACCGCGCAATAGGCAGTATAGAAGGTGTACCACCTGTTTGCGAATTCATTGCAACACGTTGGGTTTACGAAGGTTTGGTAGTAAGGCAATTCAAGGACAACAAATTTGAAAAATACTTCTACGAATTTGACCAACAAGTATCAGAAGGTTATTATAAAACAACATTTTACTTGCCAGAATTGAGCGACCGCATAGAATATTGTGCAAATACGAATGTTCAAGAACTAGAAAGCAAGAAAGAAATTGAAGACTACAAATGGAAATTGGCTTTGCTAAAAAATGAACTTTCGAAAGAGCAAGTCCGTGTTCCTGAAATACAATTCGACTATGTTGAGTACCTAACACCGGAAAAATTTACACCAGAAGTTGGAATCAACACAAAAGAATACATTAACAAATTAACGCGCTATTACGACAAAAAGTCCAATGATGCAAAAAGCAAAAGTGAGGCAATAATCAAATATTGGGATCAACAAAATCCTGGGGCTTACAACAAATTGCGTCAAGATTATCTCAACGAAGCAACACAAGACATTGTATATAATACATATGCGAAGGTTAATATTAAATCTTACAAAGACCACTTGATACAACAACAAGACCCAATATTCGAAAAGCCATGGTCAAGGAACATATTTGATTATAGAGCTCAATTCTATTCCCCAACCAAACAATTCTTGGGACATACATTTGATACATTCTGGTTCAATATGTGGGTTGTATGGATTATGACTATATTCTGCTATATAGCGCTATATTATGATTGGCTAAAACGATTTATCGATTTATTCCAGAAATAATGAATTGAACAATACCCTATAAAACAAAAAAAGATTACTTTTATCGCATAAAAAACAATTGATACATGAATAGAAAAACTTTGACATTATTTGCAATACTATTTGCAGGAGGCTCAATGCTGATTGCAGGAGGCTCAATGCTGATGACAAGTTGCAACGAAGACGGAAAAAAATCATCGAAGAATGATGAATTTGCAATTCCAGATTCAATCTTTGTTGACAAGCCATTAATGATATCAAAAGAAGCAATGAATGATATCATTAGCAACATTTCATCACCAGTTGAAATGGCTATGACAATCAAATCTACAGGTGCACCGTTCAACCAGAAATATTTAGCTTCAACCAGCAAGGTTGACAATCTGAACACAAGCTTCAAGCAAGCATTAAATCTAGGTATATATGGTTGCGACCTTGGCTACTTGAACATGTATGAAAAGACAGGTTCAATCATTTCAAGCATGCAAGCTATCAAGAAACTTTCTGATCAACTACGAATTGGGCAATTCTTTGATTTCAACACAATCAAACGATTGGCAACTAACAAGGAAAACATCGATTCGTTGATGTACTTGTCTGTTTCAAGTTTCAACAATATGGATGAATACCTTCGTGAAAGCAATCGTAGCAATATCAGTTCACTACTTGTTACTGGTATGTGGCTTGAAGGTATGTATCTACTATGCCAAGTAGTAAAAGAAAATCCGAACAAAGATTTGCGTGATCACGTTGGCGATTCAAAAATTGTATTGAGCGACTTGCTTCTAATCCTAAAGAATTATAAAGCAGATCCAGATTTTGCAACATTAGTGAAGCAAATCGAAAAAATAAAAAGTGAATACGAAAATGTTACTATTAATGTTGTTCAAGGAGAACCAACAACAGAAGAAGTAGATGGAATGTTAATGATTGTATCGCATGACGAACAAGTTGTGAATATGTCTGATGAAACTCTACAAAAAATCATAGCAGCAATAGAAGAATCCCGTAATATGATAATCAATTTGTAACATGAAGAACTTACTGAAAATATTAACAATACTGATACTTGTACTTAACTTTAGCCAAGCATCTGCCCAAAGCGATGAATTGGTGAATGTATGTGCACTCGGTATTGGCAACGCTACTTACCTTAAAGACTACAAGGTAAAATTGCCTGCCAATGCACCAGCACAAAAATTCAATGTAATTCTAAACAAGGGTACAGTATATAAATTCATGGTCTGCAATGCAGAAGGCTATGAAGGGAAAGCAGTAATAACTCTATTGGACGGAAGCACACAACTTGGTACCAACCTTAAACCCGATGGTTCGTTTCTGAACGCAATAGGTTTTGCTTGCCAAAAGACTGGAATGTACTTCATTACCTGCAACTTCAAAAACAACAAGGAAGGTGCAGCTGTAATTATCACTTCATACGTGAACAAATAACAAAATCACATAAGCACAAGAAAAGGATGTGGACAGCATCCTTTTTTTGTTTAATTACGCAAGATGGACACCAACGAAATAAAAGGAATCATAGAGGAATCTATCTCCACAAAACAAGCAATAATTGACGGCAGAACATTAATGTCAACAACCAACGACATTGCCAATGCCATAACAAGTTGCTACAAAAATGGTGGCAAAGTGCTGTTTTGTGGAAATGGTGGTAGCGCAGCCGATGCTCAACACCTGGCAGCAGAACTTTCCGGACGTTTTTATTTCGACCGTCCCCCACTCGATGCCGAGGCATTACACGTAAACTCATCGTATGTTACCGCTGTTGCCAATGATTATTCATACGACGAGATTTACTCTCGTTACGTAAACGGTGTTGGCAAGAAAGGCGATGTGTTGATTGGAATCTCAACATCAGGAAATTCTGAAAACATTCTACGCGCGCTGAAAGTAGCCAAAAGCAAAGGAATGGTCACGGTTGCAATGACTGGCAAATCAGGAGGGAAAATGAAAGATGTTGTAGATTATCTGCTAAACGTTCCTTCAACTGACACGCCACGCATTCAGGAAGCACACATATTGCTGGGCCACATATTCTGTCAAATTGTTGAAGAAGACTTATTTGGCAACAAAAACAAATAAGAGAAATGACAGATGAATACTGCATATTAAATCCAGGATTCGACTCGGAGCCAATAAAAACGGCAATGGTATATGCAGAACGATGCCACAATGGTACAAACCAAAAATATGACGGGCATCCATACACCATTCATCTAAAAATGACATACGACATTGGGTGCAAGTATGCCTATCTACTCGATGAAAAAGATGTTGAACCAACACTTTGCGCTTGCTGGACACACGATTTAATTGAAGACACACGGCAATCGTACAATGATGTAAAGAAAACATTGGGCTACGACGTTGCCGAAATAGTATTTGCCGTCACAAACGAAAAAGGTCGCACACGCGCTGAACGGGCAAACGAAAAATATTACAACGAAATACACAAAAGCACAACCGCAACATTTGTGAAACTGTGCGACAGACTTGCCAATACTACGTATTCAAAGATGCACAGCCAGCATATGATAGAAGTTTACCGAAATGAATTTGAACATTTCAAGCAACTATTGTACAACGAGAAGTTTGATGCAATGTTTGCGAAGCTTGAAAGTCTTTAATGCGGTTGACTATATACAATCATCAATCTATGTATTTCATATTGTGACAATAAAACTCAATTATTGAGGTTGTCGTTTTATGCTTTTTAGAAAAAAAATTCGCATATTTTGAAACGATATTTGAATAGACGCAAGTATTTATAAAAACTTAAATAATAATCAAATAGACATCAACAACAACATAATATGATTCGTATGAAACATCAAAATTTATTAAAGTTCACTGTACTTCTGATTACAGGGCTTTTTGCAAATGAAATTTTCGGACAGAGCTACATTACTGCAACTAGTTGTGACTTTACTGCTAAAATCACAAAACACGGAACATATGGAGACAACTGGACATACGACTCAAACTGGAACATATTCGGAGGAAACAATTACAACGGTAATTGGGAATACATTAAACTTGGCGCTAATAAAACATCGCTTATTACACCAGTATACATAAACAACATATCAGCAATTAACCAGGACATAGCAGTCGTAACAGTTACTACCAACGCAGGAAACCTAGAGAAAGGTTCCCTAATAAGTTGGGCGTTATGCGTTTTTTCGGATTCAGCACGCACAAACAGGATTGATTCAGTTGTTGGCGAGACTATGACAAAGGGAACAGCAGAAACATTCACCTTCAAACCTACAGAAGGAACGTCTTGGGGAACAAAAAGATTTTTCAAATTAACATTTGACGTAAATAATACTACAACGGCAAATGGCATAATTTGGATTGACAAAATTGAATTTAAGACAACCTCTACAGACGAAACCGCACCTACATTTACTGAAGATTACCCCAAAGTAGCTAACATAAGCTACGAAAGCCTTGATTTAATTGTCAATGCCGATGAGACTTGCACTGTCTACTATATGGTTTTAACCAAAGGAAGCGATGAACCTACATCAACAGACATTGTAAACAACAACAAAACCATTGCTGTAACAACTGCCAACACAGATTTTACAGGAACTATAAACGAACTAACGCCAGAAACCGATTATGAAATATATCTGGTTGCTAAAGACGCTTCAGGCAACACAAGCAACATATCAAAAGTTGAAGCAAAAACTGACATATCTACAGAGAAGTCAATCACTGTAAAGCCCCTATTCAAAGACAAATATTGCTGGGGTGACACTGCAAACATCTATTGGACAACAACAAACATTGTCGAGGCAACAGAGCAAGACAGCATTATCATTTATAAAAATGGCAATCAAATATATAGGTATTCCATAGACATTACTAAAAAACAAGCTAACATTGTGGTTGGTGACGGCAGTCAAGGAAACTTGAATATCTACGGAACCGATTATTCATTGGCAATTAAAAGTGGTGAAACCACAAGTTCATCTACTGAAAATTTTACGGTATTCCCATTTGCAAACATTAAAGACATTCTTCAAAATTCAAATTACAAAGATAAATTTGTAAGAGTCAAAGGTTTGGTTACAGGAACAAAAGGAACAACAAGTTCTGGTGTCAAATACCTGAATTTGACTTTACAGGACAATTCTGCTGACTCAAGCGCCATTTTTGCCAACTATTGTACAAACGACACAATCGAAATTGGTGACAGCATTTTCATTGAAGGCAAAGTATCAAATTCATCAACTGGACTGACCAATTTAGGTGCAAGTAAAACAAACTTTACGGAAGCCACTATCATCAACAAAGGGAACAAACAGCCAGATGCCACAGAATCAACAATTGCCGATGCACTTGAAAAAGACGGCAAGACCTGCACTGTAATAAATTTGACCAATGTAACATATACAAGCAAAGGCTTTACAGACGGAACAGATACCATTGCGTGTGAAAACAAACTTTATAGTGGCACTATGGGGCTGATAGAAGGTCGCAAATATTACATTACTGGCATAAAAGGATTCAACAAAGTCGGGCAAATCTGGCCTCGTTCAAGTGACGACATTTACCTATACAGCAACGATACTACTTTAGCGACATTCAACATCAACGGAAAGAATGCACTAAATGCAGACTCATTGTATTTCAGTAGTTTCAACGACTGCAAAGGCATCGAAATTGCAACGAATGACAGCAAGACGACTTTCAGCGTAAGAGTCAACACTACTAACGTTGATGCATCAACCCTTGAAGACTATGTGCTGGCTGAAAACGACTCTATCATTGTCTGCACAACTGCCGAAGACGGTTCTATCGGAACATTCAAGGTGGTGATTGCTTATGACCCCAACTATCAAGAAATCAATCTAAAACCTCTATTTAAAGACAAATACTACTGGGGCGACACAGCTAATATTTATTGGTCGACTTTCAGAGTTCAAAACGCCACCAACAAAGACAGCATCGTCATTTTCAAAGGCAATGTTCAAGTATATTCATACCCTATCGACGTCACCGCAAATCACGCAAACATTGTGATTGGCGACGGTTCTGAAAATTGCAAAAAAGACGAATACGGGACCGACTATTCGCTGGTTGTCAAAAATGACAAGACCATTAGCAAATCATCTGATTTGTTTACTTTGATACCTAAAACAAGTATCAAGAACATACTTACAAACCCAAATGAATTCAAAAACACAGTCAGAGTCAAAGGTTTGGTTACAGGAACAAAAGGAACAACAAGTTCTGGTATCAAATACCTAAATTTGACTTTACAGGACAATTCTGCTGACTCAAGCGCCATTTTTGCCAACTATTGTACAAACGACACAATCGAAATTGGTGACAGCATTTTCATTGAAGGCAAAGTATCAAATTCATCAACTGGACTGACCAATTTAGGTGCAAGTAAAACAAACTTTACGGAAGCCACTATCATCAACAAAGGGAACAAACAGCCAGATGCCACAGAATCAACAATTGCCGATGCACTTGAAAAAGACGGCAAGACCTGCACTGTAATAAATTTGACCAATGTAACATATACAAGCAAAGGCTTTACAGACGGAACAGATACCATTGCGTGTGAAAACAAACTTTATAGTGGCACTATGGGGCTGATAGAAGGTCGCAAATATTACATTACTGGCATAAAAGGATTCAACAAAGTCGGGCAAATCTGGCCTCGTTCAAGTGACGACATTTACCTATACAGCAACGATACTACTTTAGCGACATTCAACATCAACGGAAAGAATGCACTAAATGCAGACTCATTGTATTTCAGTAGTTTCAACGACTGCAAAGGCATCGAAATTGCAACGAATGACAGCAAGACGACTTTCAGCGTAAGAGTCAACACTACTAACGTTGATGCATCAACCCTTGAAGACTATGTGCTGACGGAAAACGACTCTATCATTGTCTGCACAACTGCCGAAGACGGTTCTACTGGAACATTCAAGGTGGTGATTGCAAAAGACAAAACAAACCTTAAATTCAACACATTGGCAACTAATGAATTCGGCACAGGCGACACAATCAACCTGACCTGGACTCAATTCAACATATCAGACATCAACATACTGTTATCATTCGAAAACCACAGTATCTTACTGAACAGCAACCCATTGCAAGCAAATTCAGAAAAATTCCAGTTTGTTGTTCCAAATTCAATGTTCGGACAAGGACTCTTCAAGGCAATCAGGGTCAATGACAATACCACACTCGATAGCCTTTCAGTTACAATCAATGACACAGAAGCTCCAAAAGCGAAATTGCTGTCACCAGCAAACGGGGCAACTCAAGTCGCAGTCAATACTTATCTGACATTGACATTCGACGACACCGTTAAAATTTCCGAAAATGCCATCATCAACATTGGCGACTTAAAGGCTGATTTGATTGCAGTCGACGACACGTCTGCAAAAGCATTTGTCAATGAATTGAAATTTGGCGAAGAATACAAACTCACAATTCCTTCTGGCGCAATAACAGATGAGGCTGGCAACGATGCAGTCATCGGCGAATGGTCATTCACCACTAAAACAGCACCTACAGAAGACCTTTACTTCAGCGAATACTGCGAAGGCGCTGTCGGGAACAACAAATACTACGAGATTTACAATCCAAAGGCAACTGCAGTTGATTTAAGCAGTTACATTGTAATGACAGGCACAAATGGCGGTGTTTGGAAGAGCAAATTGCAACTGCAAGGCACACTATCGTCAGAAAGCGTATTCATTGCAATGAACAGCAAAGCCGACACCCTAACCAATCTTGCAAACATATTGACTACAAATACATTGGCTTTCAACGGCGACGATGCACTTGGGCTATTCAAGATATCGGGCAACGACACTATATTAATTGACGTGATTGGAAACTACGGCGAAGACCCTGGCACAGCGTGGTATGTAGCTGGCATAAAAGACGCCACCAAAGACCACGTTCTCGTACGCAAGGAAATTGTGGGTGGCACTACCGATTGGGCAGAATCGGCTGGCACTGACAGTCTCGACAGCCAATGGATAGTATTGGAAGATGCCGACTATAGCAACATTGGCAAACACGGGATTGGCCACCGCACTGAAATATTGAGTTTTGCATTGACCGAAATAAAGGCTGACGCGACAATAAATTCTGACAGTGCAAACATTACCATAGAAGCACTATACGGCACCGACTTGACAAAACTGACACCTGTTTTCACATTGTCGCGAGGCGCACAATTGCTTATCGACAACAAGCAAGTATCGTCAACAACAATGAACTTCAGCAAGCCAGTCAAGGCAACAGTGGTCGCAGAAGACGGCATCAATATGAAAGACTGGACAATAACTGTCACCACAACAGCAAAATTGAGCAACGAGGCAGAAATTCTGTTCTTCAAATTTGTTGAAGCAAGCGCCAAAAGCACCGACATTATGTCTGACGAAGCGCTTATTGACATTCTGATGCCATACGGAACCGACATCACCAAACTGACACCCTGGTTCCTGATATCTCCAAACGCATCTGTGTCTTCCACCACATTGAGACTGGCAAACTATCAAGTATCATCAACAGTGACAATGAACTTCAGCAAGCCTCAAACATTTGACATTTACGCTCAAGACTTGACAAAAAAGACCTGGACAGTAAATGTTGAGACTGAACAACCATTGGCATTGACTATCCACAACATTCAATTTACAAAGAATGACACGAGCATCTATGTCAACAAACTTGTCACTACCGAAGGCGTCATCTCGTCAATCTACACTGATGAGAAAGGCACGGAATTCTACATTCAGGACAGCGTAGGCGAATGGTCTGGCATCCTTGTATATGACGAACGAAGCAAATTCGCATCAAAGGCAAAAATGGGTGACAAAGTCAGTGTCACAGGTGTTGTTACCGAATATTTCACTATCACAGAAATAACTGACTTGAAAGACTTCAAGACAATCAGCGAAGGCAACACTGTAGAATCAATGGCATTGACTGCAGAAGATGCAAAGACGGAAGAATTTGAAAGCGTTCTTGTCACAATCAAGGGTTTGACTTGCACCGACGGCAGTGGCAACACGTTCACTGCTGAAGACGAGACCGACAACCTGTCCGTTTACAACAAGTATAAATTCAGTGGATTCACAATGGGCAAGGACTCAATCTACAATGTGACTGGCATTATGTACTACTACTCGTCAAGCAATACATACGAGATTATTCCTCGTTCGTTGGCGGACATTGTAAATGTAACACCTGTTGAACCTGACGACACTATTCCAATCGCTGTAAACGAGATGATTTCAAGCATCAACATCTATGCATTCAACAACACAATAGTTGTAGAAAATGCCGATGCTGACATTTACGTATTCGACATTGCAGGCAAGGCTGTTGCAATCCGCAAGAACACAAGCAACAGAGTTGAGATAAAAATGTCAGACAGCGGATTGTACATAATTCGAGTTGGCAAGGAAGCACAAAAGGTTGTCATCAGATAATCCTGACCAATACTCAAAAAAAAGCCTGAAGGTGAAACTTCAGGCTTTTTTTATTGTTTCAAGTCAAATGATTTCAATACAAAATGATACTTTTGTGAGTTAAAATCAAAAATGATGAAAAAAGCAACCATAATTTCAGCAATGGCATTTGCATTTATTATGATGCACTCAAGCCATTCATTTGCCCAGGAATGGACTTCTGTTGAAGGAATGAACGTCAGCATAAACGAGGCCACTCACGATTTTGGGACACAAAAACTCTACACAAAGACAGAGTTCGAGTTCAAAGTAAGAAACGACAGTTCAATAGCATTGGCTATCAGCAACATCAGTACATCGTGCGGGTGCACAACCCCAACCTATTCAAAACGTCCTGTCAAAAGCGGGAAAGTCGCTACAATAAAAGTGTCATACGATTCTGCCAGAATAGGTGCCTTCAACAAGTCAATACACGTGTACACCAATTTCAGCACCGAGCCAATTGAACTGTACATCAAGGGCACAATGGAAGAAGATAAAAAAGAAACTGACAATCAATAAATAACGAAATGCCAAAAATTTCAGAACGCGGAATAATAATGCCGTCCTCTCCTATCAGAAGACTGGTTCCGCTTGCCAACGCCGCTAAAAAGAAAGGTATCAAAGTATACCATCTAAATATTGGTCAGCCAGACCTTCCAACTCCACAAGTTGGTTTGGACGCGATGAAAAAAATAGACCGCAACATATTGGAATACAGCCCAAGTGAAGGTCTTTTGAGTTTGAGGGCGAAATTGGTTTCATATTATGCCAAATTCAACATCAATGCCAATGTAGAAGACATCATAATCACAACTGGCGGTTCCGAAGCTGTGCTGTTCTCATTTATGTCGTGCCTCGACCCTGGTGACGAAATCATTGTGCCAGAGCCAGCATACGCCAACTATATGGCATTCGCCATTTCGGCAGGCGCAGTAATCAAGACCATTCCGTCAAGCATCGACGACGGATTTGCACTACCTTCAATCGACAAGTTCGAGGCACTGATTACCGAACGTACAAAAGGCATCCTCATCTGCAACCCGCCCTATGGTCAGCGCATGATGGAGCAGGGAAGCGCGCAGGGGCTTTACGCTGCGCTGGGCCGCCA
>CALABN010000258.1 GCA_937885735.1 uncultured Bacteroidota bacterium
TTCATAAAGGCCGCCGAGGCCTGCGGAATAACTCAGTCGACATTGAGCGCAATGATACGCAAACTTGAGGATGAGCTCGACATAACCATTTTTGACCGCAACAGCCACCCTGTTTGTCCGACTATGGCAGGCGAGGATGTGATACGGCAGGCCAGAATAGTGCTGTTCCATTCGGCACAGCTCCAGGAACTGTCGAGCAGGGAACGAAATCAGGCGTCAGGCAACATAAAGATGGGGGTGACGCCGACCATGGCGCCTTACATCTTGCCTAAATTGTTCAGTTACATAAACAAAGTGCCCGAAGTGACAATGACTGCCAGCGAACTGTACCGCGACAACATTGTGGCGAAACTCAAGAATGCCGAACTGGATATGGCAATAATGTCGTTGCCGCAGCACGATGACAAGCTGCTTGAGGTTCCGCTCTACAAGGAGAAAATGCTGGCGTTTGTCTCGCCACTCGATCCGTTGTACACGCAGGACACCATCGATTTCGACACCATGCCACGCAAAAGGCTGTGGGCGCTGAAACACGAAATATGTTTTCAAAAGCAGTTGGAAGGCTTGAGCGAGTACGAGTCGGAGCGAAGCTCGTCGTTCGAGTCGGGAAACGTATGGACATTGCTGCACATAGTAAATGAAAATGAGGGTTTTACACTGATTCCCGAATTGCACATTCCATTGTTGCGCGAGGTTGCCAAGAAGAACGTGCGTCCGTTTGCCGAGCCAGCCCCAGTCCGCAACGTGTCGCTTTTCGTGCGTGCCGACTATGTGCGTGAGAGCCTGATAAACATTGTGGTGGAAGGCATCAAGACTATTATTCCGAAGGAAATGATAGACGAACGGCTGCTTAAATATAAGGTTAAGATTTAGGACGTTTGGAATGCGTGTCTGGATTTAATTTTAGACTTTGATAATTTTAAAACAAAATTACTGTGACTGGTAAAAAATCACATGTATATAAGTGTTGTTAATTAGTTTTATGTAATGGTTAATTACAAATGGGCTTGTTTTTAGTGATAGAAACAATTATTCAACTTTCGCAAGTTTCCGAATCGTGTTGATTATTTGATTTTAGTAAAAGTTTTAGTTCGGATTTCGAGGAGCGAAGCGACAATCCCTTAAAATGCTTCAAAAAGCGAGGAACTCGAGCGTAGTTTTGTAATGATTTTCGTTACGGATTTTAAAATCTTAAACTATAATCCTTACCAAAATGCGCAGCAGTACGCTGCTTTTATAGACGATTATTTTGAATGATCGCCCTTACGGGTTCGACATCTTAACTATAATCTTAAACCAAAATCTTATAAAACGACTTGCGAAACTTGAGTCAGTAATAATAAAATCTGCGATAATCTGTAAAATCTTGTGTCATCTGCGTCCTAAACGCGTTAGCGGACACTAATGAAACAAAATGAAAACGCCACAACCAGCATATTGCCGATTGTAGCGTTTTTTATATCGTGTTCAGACTAATTACTTGAACAGTTGTTGTGCCATGTGGTACAAGCTACGGCGCCATGTCAGGAACTCGTGAGCTGTGCCTTCCGATACAAAGCCGAGAACATTGTAGCCGGCAGCCTTCATATCTTCAGTAGCCTTGTTGATGGCATCTGGCGATTCCTTGCTGCCGCAACTCATGAACAGGAATTTTACAGCCTTGTTGTTCTCGAAGTCGGTAGGAGCAAATTGGCCACCGCTCAACAAACCGAATGAAGCGAATGTGTCAACCTTGCGGCCAGAGATGAGTTTTGTCTCCATGCCACCCATTGAAAGGCCTGCCAAAGCACGGTTGTCTCTGTCTGTCAATGTCTTGAAGTGAGCATCAACGTATGGTATGAGTTCGTCGCAAAGCAAAGTCTCGAATTCCTTTGCTGTGAATTGGCCGAAACCGCTGCCAAACTTGATGTCGTTTGTCAGACCGTAAGCGTTTACAATGATGAATGGCTTGCATTTTCCTTCAGCAATAAGGTTATCCATGATCAGGTTCTCGTGACCTTGGTTCGACCATGCAGTCTCGTCTTCACCCCAGCCGTGTTGCAGGTAAAGGACAGGGAACTTCTCTTTTGGATTCACGCCGTAGGTAGGAGGAGTGTAAACAAATGCACGTTGGAACTTCTTTGTGCTTTCTGACCAGAACAGGATTTGTTGTACGTTGCCGTGAGGAACGTTCTTTTCTGCATAGAAATCAGCGTCGTGTGCAGGTATTTCGATACCGCTTTCCCAACGTACCGAGCCATAGTAGTTCTTTGCACCTGGGTCGTTAACGACGCCACCGTCGATGGTTAGGTGATAATAGTGGAAACCTTCGTCCATTGGGCCTTCGGTTGTGCCTTCCCAAACACCGTCCTTGTTCTTCTTAAGCACTGTAGCGCCTACACCGCCCATGTTGCCGCCAAGGCCAAGGCTTACGATAACTGATTTGGCTTGTGGTGCAACTACGCGGAAACGAGCATAGCCTTGAGAGTTGACCATTGGGTATTCCTGGCCTGGTTGGTTCAATTCAGATGGCTTGAAGTCTTCCTTGATTTCAGCACTGTCAAGAGCTGCGTTGAAGTTCTTTACAACTCTGTATGAAGATTTGCGCTTGCCGTCCTTGTCGAACAACAAAGGATAGTTGTTTACACCTACCCAAGAGTCGCGGTCGCTAACATTCCAGAATGTAACAACGTCGATAACGTCTTTGTGGGCACGCAAAACGCGGAACAATTGTGAATATTGGTTATCGTGCAGTGTGCGTACAAATGGCTCGATGGTTACACCCTCGTTGCGGCTGAATTGAAGTCCGCCACCCATTTCCTCGTTGGCGCGAACATCAAGTTCAGTGAATTGAATATGGTCAACGATAGTTGCATATTTCTCGATTGCGGCGGCAATGTCTTCCATTGAAGGGCCATATACATTGTAGTGGCCTTGCATGCCGATACCGTCGATAGGAACGCCAGCATCTTTCATCTTCTTAACCATGTCGAAGATGCGGTCGCGCTTGTCAGGATTGGCTGCATTGTAGTCGTTGTAGAACAATTGTGCATTTGGGTCGGCCTCACGTGCAAATTCGAATGCCTTTGCAATGAACTCGTCGCCGCAAAGTTTGAACAATTGTGATTGACGATATGGGCTTGCAGGTTGGAATCCCTTGCCAGGAACGAATTGTGGACGAGCGTCGTCGGCCATTGCCTCGTTTACGACATCCCAGCAGTAAACAACGTCCTTGTAACGGTTTACTACAGTGGTGATATGGTTTTTCAAACGCTCGTAGAATACTTCCTTGCTGACTTCCTTGCCTTTTTTGTCATAGAACATCCAAGTGGCGAATTGTGAGTGCCATACAAGGCAGTGACCACGCATCTTCAGGCCATTTGCACGGCAGAAGTTTGCGATGCTGTCGGCGTTAGCCCAGTTCCATTCGCCTTCACGTGGCTGAAGCGAACCTGGTTTCATGTCGTTTTCAGCAGTAATGCTGTTGTACTCTTTCAGAATCATATCCTTTTCGGCCTGATTCGACATGTTGCGCATATTTACTGCGACACCAACCTTGAAATAGTCTTTGTAGGCGTCTTTCAAGCCTGTTGGGTCTTCTGGTTCAGGACGTGGACCCCATTGTGCCATTGCTGAACCTACACTCATTGCCAATGCAAGAGTGCATAAGTTTTTAATTAGTGGTTTTTGCATAGTTATTACTATTTTAAATTAGTGAATTCAATCGTGACAAAACTAAAATGATTTTGCACTTATGAAAAATAATTGTCGCTTAAATTCGATGATTGACCGTTTTGGCAATATGATTTGGCTTTTTTAGACCATAAGTTTTGAACTTGATGCCACCTTTCGGAAACACCTTTATAGCACACGCCACACCCGAAGCAGGATGTATCCTTGCCCAAAACCTGTGTCGCAGATGAATACGGAATTGTTCAGCCAATCGTACTTGCTGTCGTTTGGAGCCTCAAACTTAGGCGACGTGCGGAAGTAGAAGTTTGGTGAGCCGTCGGCATTTTTGCCTGTGACAATCAGGCCGCAGTTGCGCACGTGAATGTAAACGTCGTCGTCGGTCTTGATTGAGTATATTGCCTCAATCTCGTTGCGCCCTTTGGCATTGTCAACTAACTGATAGTCGGCACCGCCATTCAAAATTGTTCCCTTGATGTTCGGGCCTTCAAATGTGCCGCCAACAATAGGGATGATGACGCGTGAACCATGCGATGTCTGTCCTACGGTGTAGGCTGGGTCGCATTTCACCTTTAGTTCAAATGCAAATTCAAGGCCTGGTGCCTTGGGCTGTTCCTGGGCATTTGCCAACATTGATGCCGCCATAAGAACGGCAACCGTAACAATGTGTCTTGCTTTCATTATTATCTGTTTTAAAATTAATTAGCCAATGTGTCTTGTTTTGACAAACAACGTAGCAATTTAGCAAAATAGTTTTTGTCTATTTTCCAATCCCCATTTATTTGTCAACTCAACATTCAAGATTGTTGGGTTAATTTGGTGGCAATCTTTCGGCATTTGTCCTTTTCTCGTTCCGAAAGGGCAGTGTCATTACGCGTATTTCCCTTCTCAAGGGTGGCAACTATGTCGAATCCGCTGTAACGGCATATCTCCTTGAGTGCCTTTATGGCGCCACGCGACTGATTGAACCATACGCTGAAAGGCCACGGCGTGGTGCAGGTGCTTACAAGCACGCATTTCTTTCCTTTCATTAGCGGTTCGGGGAATCGGGGAGTGTCGCGCATCAACCCATAGACCATACGGTCGAAAAGTAGTTTCAGTTGGCCTGGTATGTTGCCCCAATAGCACGGCGAACCAATGATTATGGCATCCGCCGATGCAATCTTCTTAAGCAAGCGTTGGCTGTCGTCTTCTGGCAGTACACACTGGTTCTTTGTACGGCAGGCCATACAGCCAATGCAAGGTTTTGCCACTAGGTCGTTTGCCTGCACGGTTTCAACGTTTGCGCCTTGCGATTCAGCCACTTCACGCATTATCCCGAGCATCTGCGAAATCAGTCCCTGACGTCGCGGACTGCCATTTATTATCAGTATGTTCATTAGTGCATTTTTTTATTGAAAGAATGAACTAAAAATCCTTATTGATATAGATATTTATATCAGGGTAAAACGACTTTATCTTTTCTGTTTCTTCGTCTGTGATTGCCCCTTTAATATCAAGATGTTTTATATCAATGTCTTTCATCCATTCAGGGAAAAATACATTTTTGGTAAATTTTACTTTTAAACTTTCTATGCTTTTATATAGCCTAAAATCTTCTGGAATACTATCTATCGTTATTCTTCCCCAATCATTAATATTTTCCGAATCATCGATTTCAACAATGATATTATCATTATTATCTGAAATAATATTATCATCAATCATTCCAAATTTCCAATCATTTATTTTAGCAATGATGTTATCAGAATCTTCCAAAAACCAACCTATTTGAGGTGTAAGTGCATAATTGAAACTATCTTGCACCGCGCCAATAAAGCCTGCGCTTAATAACAGATTCTTTTCTACAATAGTATCCTCATACATTGCTTTTAATTTAATTTCAACAGTAACCATTTCATTAGGCAAGACAGATTCGTCTTTAATTGTCTCACTAATCTTGTTGCCATCTTTGTCGTATGGAAAAAAATTGACAAACCAACCATCAGCGTATGCTGGTTTTGGAAACAATGTTCTTTTGCATCCTGTACCACTATGATATTTATAAATGTTTTTCCAGAATTTTTTATCTATATCATTTTGAGATGCTCTGACAAATTGTTCCAATATAGGTACCAATCTGTTTGTCCACCATTCTAAATTATATTTTGATAGTTTCTTTGTTTTCTCAATAACTTTCAACCAATCATCTGTGGTTCCTAACAGAGTTATTTCTGGAATACCGCAAGCAGCAATAAACACTTCATATTCAAAATAGTTTTCCATTGCTTTCATTATTGCAATTTCTGATGCAATTCTTTCTGTTGAAGTTGTTGTGGAAAAGTCGGCAGTCAATGTGTTCATCAATTCATCGCCTGTATATTCTGCTATCATAGGCGGAAATCTTTGAATAATGCTGTCCCAATTCTGAATCAGCATATTATCAACTACACTTAATGCCGGGTCGCCAGTTACGTTTATCTGTAAATTCTTTTTCCCTTCAAAATCGACGAACATATGTCTCAATTCATTGTGATTGGAATTGACGTGGCTGGCAAAACCTTGTTCTATTAGCAGCCAAATCATATCTGGCGACAAAACCAATGGGCGATGATCAAAGTATGACCGACTAACTGCCTCATAAAAAGAATGAAATCCATATTCGCCAATTGCCATATTTTGGGGCATTTCGCTACAAGCAATCAATTTTTTGTCTTTAATAACTTCATAATCTGAATAGGAAATGCTACTTAATGGCCCTTTGGGAGGAGTTAGGTCCTCAATTTTAAAAGTCACACCATTTTGTGCAAAAGTTATAATGGCTGAAATGCACAATGCAAAAGTGAATGGTATCTTCATAATAATAGGTTTGGTTTAAAAAACACATATTTGGATTTTCAGTTATAACTGAAAATTCTATACAAAAATGTCCATTTTTTCACTTATAAATGAAAAATTACACACAAAACAATTATTAAATCTATTACATGGAATAAGAACAAATTGGGAGTGTGAATATTGTGAAAATAAAATTATTGCTTCACTTGTAAGCGAATGCGAGCAAAGTGATTGTAGGGCTTGTGAGAAATGCCCTTTGGCAGATGCTTGTCTTTACTATTACACAAGTGATGATAGCGAGTTCGATGAGGAATAATCCTCGTCGGCCCGGGCGAAAATTACTTAAAAATTTTTAACTATTTCGCCGCATCTTCTCTATTGACAAATCATAATTAGTATGCTATACTATAAATGTAATCAAGAGATAAACAAAAAGGAGAAATAAACCATGTTTAAGAATGAACTGACAGGAAAAATTTTTACTACAAAAGAAGATGCTGAAAGTGAAAAACTTCGTATATTCTGCTCAATTCCTCCTGCAAAGGCTTCTGATTCGTTTTCGGATGTTTTTGCCGATATATCGCCTGAATTCATTGCTTGGTTGATTGTTGCACCTTTGGCATACCCAAAGATACCGCCTGCCCAAGCATTATCCTTGCCTTCTAGGAAAATTTTGCCTTTGTTGCTCAATTGTTCGGAACGGTTACCCCATGAGTTTTCAAGACTGTTGTTCCATGGTGTGTAGTAGCCTGCAATGCCCCCTGCTATAATCTTGGCACGAACTTCGGTATTCCTAACTTCGATATTTTCGGTATTTGCAGCGATGTTGCAGGCGAGTCCGCCAACGCAGGAGACCGTGTCT
>CALABN010000259.1 GCA_937885735.1 uncultured Bacteroidota bacterium
TCTCTTTTCGCAGTTCATCACCTACACGGGCGGCAGCGGCACTGCGATGGTGTCCGTCGGCAATGTACATAGTATCTATTTCAGCCATGATACGGCTGATTTCGGCAATGGTGGCTTCGCGGTCGCTCATCAGCCTTTTGGCCAATACGGCCGATGCCGATGCGTCGGGGCCGTATGCCACGAAATAATTGTATCGGGTGGCCAGTTTCACAGCCGTATGTACGGCGGAAGTAGTAGCGCCACCTACCAGTACGGGGATTTTAAGGCCTTCTTTCTCAAGCATTTCGCATAGCGTTTCCATCTCTTTCAGCGATGGCGTGATAAGTCCGCTGACGGCAATGATGTCGGCATTTTCCTTGACGGCAGTCTCAATTATGGTCCTATTGTCAACCATTACTCCCAGGTCGATTACTTCCAGGTTGTTGCAGGCGAATACGATTGCCACAATGTTCTTGCCGATGTCGTGGACGTCGCCCTTGACGGTTGCAAGCACCACCTTTGCGCGTTTGCCAGCGTCGCCAGTCGATTGGTTGTGGCGTTCGATTTCGGGTTGCAGAATGGTCACGGCCTGTTTCATCACCTTGGCCGATTTCACCACTTGAGGCAGGAACATCTTTCCTTCGCCAAACATTTTTCCTACGCGGTCCATACCGTTCATCAGCGGTCCTTCTATTATCTCTACGGGATTGCCGTATTTCTGCATCGCTTCGCTCAAGTCGTTGGCAAGGTAGTCTGCGTTGCCTTTGCTTAATGCGTATGCAAGGCGCTCATCTATAGGCTGTTCGCGCCAAACTTCCTGCTTGGTGCCGTTTTGCCCGCTTGCGTCGGCGTTTTCTTTCAGTTTTGATGCAAAGTCGATAAGAGCCTCGGTGGCGTCCGATGCGCGGTTAAGTATCACATCTTCACAGAGTTTGAGCAGTTGAGGCTCAATCTCGTCGTAAACCTGAAGCATAGCGGGATTCACGATGCCCATATCCAGTCCTGCCGATGTTGCGTGGTACAGGAAAACCGAGTGCATCGCTTCGCGCACGGGATTGTTTCCGCGGAACGCGAACGAAAGGTTGCTGATGCCACCGCTTGTGCGTGCTCCAGGCAGGTTCTTTTTTATCCATTCTACAGCACGAATGAAGTCGATGCCGTAGTTTGCGTGTTCCTCGATGCCTGTCCCGACCGACAGCACGTTGACATCGAAAATTATCTCATAAGGCTTGTATCCAGCCTTTTGTGTCAGCAGGTCGTAGGCGCGTCTGCATATTTCTATCTTGCGCTCGTAGGTGGTGGCCTGACCAATCTCGTCAAAGGCCATAACAATTACCGATGCGCCCAGGCGGTGGATTTCCCGAGCCTTTTGCAGGAATTTCTCTTCGCCTTCCTTCAGGCTTATCGAGTTTACAATGCATCGGCCTTGCGCATTTTTCAGGCCTGCCAGTATGGTGTCCCAGTCCGACGAGTCAATCATCAGCGCAACTTTCACAATTTCAGGGTCGTTGCTGATGTACCTGACGAAATTCTGCATTTCGGTGGCGCTGTCGAGCATTGCGTCGTCCATATTTATGTCGATGATGTCGGCGCCGTCTTCAATTTGCTTGCGTGCTATGTTGGTGGCTTCTTCGTAGTTCTTTTCAGATATCAGTCGGGCAAATTTTCGGGAACCAGCAACGTTCGTGCGTTCCCCTACATTCGTGAAATTGCGTTCGTCCTTGTCAACGATGACAACGTCCAGTCCGCTGACAATCAGCCGTTCGTCGGCTTTTGCGGGTTTGCGGGGCTGAATGCCCTTCACTGCTTCGGCAATGGCCTTGATGTGTGCAGGCGATGTGCCACAACATCCGCCAACAATGTTGATGAGCCCGTCGGTGGCCATCTGCTTGATTATTTGAGCCGTATGCGTCGGCAACTCATCGTATTCGCCCATTTCGTTCGGCAGACCAGCGTTTGGATAGAGGCTTAAGTAGCACGGCAGTTTTGCCGACAGTTGCTCGACAAATGGTCGCAGTTCTTCGGCGCCAAATGAGCAGTTCAGCCCGAATGATATTACGGGATAGTGCTGAATGCTAATGAAAAACGCTTCTATCGATTGTCCAGTAAGAGTTCGTCCGCTACGGTCGTTCAGTGTTGCGGAAATCATTACAGGCAGATTGGTGCCAAGCCGTTCCTGAACTTTTTGTATTGCGTAAAGTGTTGATTTCGTGTTTAGTGCATCAAAACAAGTCTCAATAAGGAATACATCGATGCCACCTTCAATAAGCGCTTCAACTTGTTCTGTGTAGGCGTCAGCCATAGTGTCGAAGTCGGTTGCGCGATATTCGGGGTGATTGATGTCGGGCGACAGCGACAGAGTCTTTGATGTAGGGCCGATGCTACCTGCAACCCATATCTTGCGGTCGGTGCAACGGTCGGCAACGCGACGTGCGTTTTGTGCCGAGGCAATATTCATTCGCCGTACCAAATGCTCACATTGATATTCGTGCTGTGATATCTTGTTGGAACTGAATGTGTTGGTTTCAATGATATCGGCTCCTGCATCAACATAGTATTGATGTACTTCGGCAATTACCTGTGGCGCTGTAAGGTTCAGGATGTCGTTGTTGCCTTTGAGCATTACAGGGTGGTCCTTGAATTCCGCTCCGCGAAAGTCGTTTTCCGTAAGGCCGAATTTCTGTATGCAGGTGCCCATTGCACCGTCAAGAATAAGAATGCGTTGTTTTAGCGAATCTTGAATTGTCATCTCGTTTCTATTTTGTGTGACAAAAGTAGTCTAAATGCATTGTCTTTATGGCAAAAACCGAATGCGTTTTATATCGATTTACTAATAAAAATGCTATTTTATTGTAATTTATTGATAACCAATGATTAGTGACCAATAACTAATAACCAGCAACCGAGTGTTTCGGGCCCAAAAAAGCCCCGACAAACGTAGTCGAGGCTTGTAAGTGGCTTGTGATTGGCAATATCAGTCTATTCTGTAATCCAGATAGTGTATTTTGCTTCGAATTTCTCGCCAGCAGGCAGTTTGATAATGGCTTCCTTGTGCTCGAGCAAACCGTCGCCGTTTTCGCTGTCGGCAATGCCGAGCCACGGCTCGATGCACACGAACGGAGCGTTTGGCTTTGCCCAAATTCCCAGATAGTTGAAATCGGCGAATTCCACGGCTACAGAGCAGTCTGACTTGTCGCTTTTCAGCGTCACCTTGCGCGATTTCAGGTTGCGGAAAATAAGTGCGTCGTTGTCGAACAGATGTTCGGTGATAGGCAGAATGTTGTTGTCGTCGATGACAGGTATTTTCTCGTCCTTTACCAGTCCGTCTTTTGTCAGCGGGCTTGTCGACAGCGTTTCGCGTTCGCTGAATTCAAGATAGTAGTCGGTCAGTTTTTCGCCGTTGTTGATAGGGCAGTTGAAGGCAGGGTGTGCGCCAACTGAAAAGAACATATCGCGTGTGTCGTTGTTTTTGATTGTGTGGCTGACGATTACGCCGTTGTCCTTGACGCGGTAGTTGATGTCGAAGGTGAACAGGAACGGATATTGCTTTTGCGTCTGCTCGTTGGCGGTCAGGCGAAACGTTATGCGGTCCGATTCCTGACTCACAACGTGAATGTTAGGGTTGTGGCGCACAATCCCGTGGCGGGGCATAGAATATTGCTTGCCGTCGTAGCAGGTCTGTCCGTTTTTCAGTCCGCCCACAATCGGGAAAAGCACGGGCGCACTGCTTGCCCAGATGCTCGGGTCGGCGTTCCATACAAATTCGCGTCCTGTCGATTTCGACTTTATTGAACTCAATTCGGCACCTGTCTGCTCTATTTTCACTTCCAGGTTGAGATTGCTTATCTTGCATTCCATATTGCTTGTTTTTAATGATTTATATTTTTTTGTGGAAAATCGTTTTTAAGAAGGCTGTAGACTTCGAGGTCGTTGAACAGGCCGTCGGCCGACTTTTCGCCTTCGCGTTCAACTCCTTCGAGTTTGAATCCCAGTTTGATTGGAATTTGACGGCTACGCAAGTTCTCGGGTGCGCATTTTATCTCCAATCTGTTCATATTCAGTTTGCTGAATGCGTATTCGACAATTGCCTTGACTGACCGCACCATAATCCCGTTGCCTTGCAGGGGCTTTGTCAGCCAGTAGCCGATTTCGGCCCTGCGGTTGGCGAAACTGATATGGCTTATTGAAATGATTCCCGCCATATCTCCTTTATATTCAATGGTGAAATTGTATGTCTCTTCGGCTTCGCTCATCTCAATGTAGTCTTCAACATCGATAACGGTGTTGAAATCGGCCGAAATGGGCAACCATTGTCGCAGGTAGTTGCCTTGCGTGCTGAACGCGTCAAAAATGAAACGCGCATCGGCAAGGGTGGTGGGGCGCAATTTAATTGTATTGTCAATATTAATTACCTGTGACATAATAATTTATTATAGAATGAGATATGTATCCATTCGTATGCAAATATGCGTTTTTTGCCGTCACAAGCCACTGTTGCGGAGTTTTTGTTTGAAAACTTTTAATACCTTTGTAATAAAATCAAAGAGCTATGAGTTACGATTCAATTGTAAATTCAATTCCGACAATGACATACGAGGAACAGTTGAACTTGATGTCAGTACTTGTTGATGCAATCAAGGGGCGGACTCTGCGAAAGGAAGCATCGGTTAATAAAAAGACTGACTTTACTGATACCTATCCTGAAGGATATTTCGACTTGTTTGGAAATGACCCGACTTATCCCATAGCTCCAGATGATATTCCTGTTGAACTTGATAAAATGGATGTATTCTGATGTATTATCTTGATACTAACGTAATTATTGATGTTATTCGACAGAAATATCCACAACTTGAAGCGCGTTTCAAAAAATATCCTTCTTTAAGCATAGCCGTACCTTCCGTTGTTGTTGCCGAACTTGAATTTGGCGCCAAACACAGCGATAATTATGAAAAACGGCGTAAACAATATTTGGAAATCATCGCTCCATTTCGTATAGTGGCATTTGCTGAAAATGAAGCAATTGCATATGGAAAAATTCGTGAACAACTAACGAATGACGGTACGCCAATTGGCTCAAACGATATGCTGATTGCATCTACGGCACTTGCCAACAATGCCACTCTTGTGACACACAACATAGGTGAATTTGCAAGAGTGGAAGGTTTGTCTGTTGTTGATTGGCTAAACGAATAAGTGCCAAATCTAAAATTACTCTTGCTCTTCTTATTGTTGACTAATGCGTCACTGTGCATATTCATTGTAAAATCAGTGCAATCAGCGTCATCTGTGCGATTTATTGCATTATGCCGATAGCAAACGAAAAACCACTATCTTTGCGCAAATTTTCCGAAAAATGGCACATAAAGCAGGATTTGTAAATATCATCGGAAACCCAAACGTGGGCAAATCGACACTGATGAACGCCTTTGTGGGCGAACGCTTGTCTATCATCACCGACAAGGCGCAGACAACCCGTCACCGCATTATGGGAATTGTCAATGGCGACGATTTCCAAATGGTCTATTCCGACACGCCAGGCATTCTGAAGCCACACTACAAGTTGCAGGAAGAAATGCTCAAGTTTGTCGATACGGCGCTTGTCGATGCCGATATTATTGTCTATGTTACAGATATGGTTGAGACTTTCGACAAGAACAACGATTATCTTGAAAAGGTGCGTAATGTGAAAATCCCCGTCCTGCTACTCATCAACAAGATTGACACAAGCAACCAGCAGGCTCTTGAAGAGAAAATGCAGATGTGGAGCGAAATCCTGCCAAATGCAATGATTTTCCCCGTTTCGGCCTTGCAGAAATTCAACACTGCCGAGGTGTTTGAGAAGATTAAGGAACTGTTGCCCGAAAATCCGCCCTTCTTCGACAAGGACGAACTGACCGACAAGACGCAACGCTTTTTCGTTCAGGAAATTATACGCGAAAAAATATTTCTCAACTACAAGAAGGAAATCCCGTATTCGTGCGAGGTGCTTGTCGACGAATATAAGGAAGGAACCGATATAACACGCATTCGCGCAATAATTTACGTATCGCGCGAGCAACACAAGGGCATAATTATCGGCCGTCAGGGTGTCGCATTGAAAAAGGTCGGCATCGAGGCACGAAAAGACATCGAGCAGTTCATAGGTTCAAAAGTCTATCTTGAACTCCTTGTCAAGGTGCAGAAAGATTGGCGCGACAAGGAACAGAATCTTAAGTTCTTCGGGTACAAACTTGATTGATTTAATCCCGATAGTTATCGGGATAAAATCCTAAATCCTAAATATATATGTCACACATAGTAGCAATAGTAGGTCGCCCAAATGTGGGCAAATCAACAATATTCAACCGTATGGTTGAGAGTCGTCAGGCAATAACCGATGCAACAGCAGGCGTCACACGCGACCGCCATTACGGCAAGTGCGAATGGAATGGCTTGGAATTTTCAGTCATCGACACAGGCGGTTACGTCACCAATAGCGACGACATTTTCGAAGGAGAAATCCGCAAGCAGGTGAAACTTGCCATTGACGAGGCCGATGTTATCCTTTTTATGACAGATGTCACAAACGGCGTCACCGACCTTGACGACGATGTGGCCGAACTGTTGCGCAAGTCGCGCAAGCCAGTGGTTGTGGCTGTCAACAAGGTTGACAACATCGACCGTCAGTATCTGACAGGTGAGTTCTATTCGTTGGGATTGGGAGAGATTTTCTGCATTTCGGCAGTCAACGGAACAGGCACAGGCGACCTTATGGACGCCATAGTGTCCAAGTTCGACCGCACTAAGCCCGTCGAGGAGTCGCGCGACCTGCCAAACGTCGCCGTCGTGGGCCGTCCGAATGCGGGCAAGTCGTCGTTCATCAACGCCTTGCTTGAGCAGGAGCGCAACATTGTGACCAACATTGCAGGAACAACACGCGACTCTATAAACACTGTTTACAACAAGTTCGGGTTCGAGTTCAACATTATCGACACCGCAGGCCTACGCAAGAAGAACAAGGTTGAGGAAGACCTTGAATTCTACTCAGTTATGCGCGCCATTCGCACCATTGAGGAGTCCGATGTCTGCTTCCTTATCATCGATGCCACTTTGGGAATTGAGGCCCAGGACCTGAACATCTTCAGCCTGATAGTCAAGAACCGCAAGGGCGTTGTTGTCTTGATAAATAAGTGGGATTTGGTTGAAAAAGAGAATAATACAATGACAGAATATGAGGAAGGCATCAGGTCGCGTCTTGCACCGTTCAACGACGTGCCAATCCTTTTCATCTCGGCATTGACACGACAACGCGTTTTCAAGGCAGTGGAGACAATTATGCAGGTTTACCGCAACCGTCAGCAGAAGATACCAACAGCAAAACTCAACGAGGTGATGCTTTCGGCAATCGACAACTATCCGCCACCAACCGTCAAGGGCAAGTACATCCGCATAAAGTACGTGACGCAGTTGCCTACGCCGTCGCCACAATTCGCGTTCTTCTGCAACCTTCCGCAGTATATCCGCGACCCGTATCGCCGTTATCTTGAGAACAAGATGCGCGAGTCGTTCAGTTTGAGCGGAGTGCCAATCCAGATCTATTTCCGCGAGAAATAGCAGAAGGAATATTTATTATGAAGATGCTTGTAGTATAAACATTACATCTCAATTGTTGATTAATTAATTGTAATTAATATACTTACCGCAAAAAGCGCATTTGGCAGGCTACCGAATGCGCTTTTTTTTGTCGTCAAACTTCGGCTTTAAGACAAAAAATGTATTTTTGCCACGTCTTGTTGCCGTATGCAATCCTGCATTCGGCATTAAAAGGGAATTTGGTGCAAGTCCAAAACTATCCCGTAGCCGTGAGTTCCGTTTACGGCGACTCAAATCTCTAGCCACTGTCTGTTTTGACGGGAAGGCGAGTCGTCCAGGAGCGAGTCGGAAGACCTGCAAGGCGTGTCGCTGAATAGTCTCGAGGAAGATGATGTCAGTCAGGTTTTAAAAACTGAAGTATGGATTTTTCAAGGATGCACATCATTTGTGTGATGTGTATGTTGTTGTATTCGTGTGCATTGCTCGCGCAGGCCGATACCATTGCCGAAAGTCGCCGTTTGTCTGACGTCAATGTAAGTGCCAAGCGTGCGCAATTGTCGGCTACGTCCGTGCAGACACTCACCACACGACAGTTGAATCAGCAGGGCATACAAAATGTTGCCGATGCGGTCCGCCATTTCAACGGCACCAATGTAAAGGATTATGGCGGAATAGGAGGCCTTAAAACCGTGTCGGTGCGCAGTTTCGGCGCAACGCACACTGCAGTCAGTTACGATGGCGTGGTGTTGAGCAATTGCCAGGCAGGTCCCATTGATGTCGGGCGTTTCAACTTGAACAATGTCGGAACGCTCTCGCTTTCAATCGGCCAGGCCGATGCTTTGCTTCAGCCAGCCAAGGCCTTCGCCTCGGTGGCGATTCTTTCTGTCAGCACATTGCAACCAGTGTTCAACGGCAGGAAAACACTGTGCAGTTGCCGTTTGCAAGGCGGTTCGTTCGGCTATTTCAACGCAAATGTCAATGTCGCCCGACAGTTGGGCAAGCGCACGTCATTATCGGTCAATGCCGATTTCTCGCGTGCCGACGGCGATTATCCGTTCACGCTTGTCAACGGACGGCAGACAACGCGCCTGCATCGTGCCAACAGCGATGTGCGTACCGTGAATTGCGAGTTGAACCTGTTCCGAACCGACAGTTGTAGCCGTCTGCACGTCAAGGCGTACGCATTCGGCTCGGAGCGCGGGTTGCCAGGGTCGGTTGTGCTGTATTATTCTGTCGCAAACGAGCGCCTTTGGGACAGGAATTTTTTCCTGCAGTCCGATTACCAGCGTCGTTTGGGCGATTTGGCAAGTTGCAGGTTTCAGGCAAAATATAATTATTCGTGGAACAAATACGAAGATGTCAATGTCAAGTATGCCAATGGTCGGCAACTCGACTTGAACACGCAGAACGAAGGCTATGTTTCAATATCCGCAATGTGTGAGCCGTTGCGTTGCCTGTCGGCGTCGTTGGCTTGCGACGCATCGCTCAATGCGCTCAAGAGCAATATGCCTAACAATCCTCAGCCGTTGCGCACAACTCTCGTTTCGGCTCTCAATGTCAGATGCCACAGGCGGTTTTTCACGGCTACCGCCACGCTTGTTGCCACGCACATTGCCGAAAAAGTGAAACTTGGCGAGTCGCCTGCCGACCTGAACCGCTTGTCGCCTGCGTTCGGCTTGAATTTTTCGTTGTCCGAGAATATTGCAGTCAGGGCAATGTATAAGTCCACATATCGTGTGCCTACGTTTAACGAGTTGTATTACACCGTGATAGGCAATACGTACTTGCGTCCTGAACGGGCAAAAGAGTTTAATGTTGGAACTACTTGCGCGTTGAAAATCAATAATATGTCGTTAAGTATTATAGCCGATGCGTTCCGCAATTATGTTGATGACAAGATTGTGGCTGTGCCAACCACCTACGTATGGAAAATGCACAACTGCGGTAGGGCCGACATATGGGGGATTGATGCATCGTTGCAATGCCAAGTGGTTGCAAGCGAGAATGTTGGCATTGATTTGAGTGGCGGATATTCATATCAGAAAGCCATTGACGTGACCAGCAAGTCCGACAAAAACTATCGGCATCAGATTCCATACACGCCGTTGCACAGTGGCAATTGGCAAGTTGCTGTAAATGTTCCGTGGTTCACTCTCGGATATTCCGCCATCGCCTCGGGCCGACGTTACAGTATGAAACAGAATATTCCTGCAAATCAGATAAATGGATATGTGGAGCACACGGCATCCCTGTCGCGCGACTTCGATTTTGGCAGATGCTCTTTCCGTTTGAAGTTCGATGCAGTGAATTTCACCGACAAGCAATACGATGTCATAAGATATTATCCTATGCCAGGCAGGTCGTGGCGCTTTTTAGTAATGATAAATTTTTAATACTAATAATCAATAATTTAAAAAAATGAAAAAGAATTTCAGAAAGTTTTTTGGTTTTGCAATCAGTGCAGTTTTGGTTACATCAGTGTTCACGTCTTGCGACAAAGACGAAAACGAGTCGGGATTGAACGACGAAGGTTCAAAATATGAACTGCCTTTGAAACGCGTGTTTTTCCTGAACGAAGGCTCATACCAGGCCAACAACGCAGGCATCGATTTTTATGCGCCAAACGGCGATGCGCGCGACAGCGAGAACAATTTCGTGGGCGATATTTTCAGTCTGCAAAACGGCAAGGCGCTCGGCGATACAGGTCAGGATATGATTGCGTACAATGGCGACATCTACGTGTCGGTTTACGGTTCAAGCCTTTTGCTGAAATTGAATTCCGCAGGTGTCGAGTTGGCGCGTCTCGAGTTCTCTGAAACCGACGGCCAGCCTCGTTATCTGCACGCCTGCAACGGGAAAATCTATGTCACGCTGT
Organism: uncultured Bacteroidota bacterium; assembly: GCA_937885735.1. The sequence continues at coordinate 10,430 of CALABN010000259.1, forward strand.
ATAGCGGGAAAGTTGCCCGTGTCGATGCTTCAACTTTCAAGGTCGAAGGTTATGCTGAAGTCGGCCTAAATCCCGAACAGATTGTGCAATGCGGTGACAATCTGTATGTTATAAACAGCGGATGGGGCGCCGACAGCACAATCTCAGTTGTCGGCATCAACGATTTCAAAACCGTCGGGCAGATTGTCGTAGAGCCGAATCCAGGAAAAATATTGTCGCACGACGGCAAGTTGTACGTCATCTCCAACGGAAGCAGTTACGAATATTGCCATTTGCAAGAGATTGATATTGTGTCAGGTGCAAGCAAGGTCATAGGCGAAGCGTCTGCAATGGCCGAAAGCAACGGCGTGCTTTATCTTGTGAAATCAGTCACCGATTGGCAGACTTATGTGACAACAAGCACTTTGTTTACATACGACATAAAGGCCAGCGAGTTTAACTACAGTCCGTTTGTCGATGACGATGCTATGGCGAAGATTTCGACATTGAATGTCAGTATGCTTGAAATCAATCCAGCAAATGGCGATATTTACATCGGCGTGACCGACAATGTTACAAACGGGACAATCATCCGTTGCGACAAGAATGGCAAATTCATTGCCGTGATTGAGTCCGCAGGCATTTCGCCAAATAACGCTATCTTTTTGGAATGTATTATAAATGAATAGGTTGATAGTCAAAATATTTCTGCTTGCAACTTGCCTTGCCCTGACGTCCTGCGCCAGTCGCAGTGCATCCGAGTCTGACGGCATCCAATTGCCGATGAAGTATGCTACCGATTTGAGAATCAGGGTAATGGACAGTTGCATAGTTGCCGACATCCGCAATCCTTGGGACACTCTGCATTTGTTGCACACCTATGTGATAGTGCCTGCCGATTCGGTTTTGCCTTCGTCATTGCCGTCGGGCACGCTCATTCGCACGCCGTTGCGCAATGCGTTGGTATTCACGTCAGTGCACACAGGATTGATTTCATCTTTGGGTGCTTTGGACCAGATTGGTGGCGTCTGCGATGCTCAATATCTTCAACAACCGTCTGTCGTTCAGCGTATTGCCGACGGGCGGATAGTTGATGCAGGCAATGCTATGAATCCCGACATTGAGCAAATCATCAATCTTCAGCCCGATGCCGTTTTTCTGTCGCCGTTCGAGAACAGTGGCGGTTACGGATTGTTAGGCAAACTCAATGTTCCTGTAATCGAATGTGCTGATTATATGGAAGTTTCGCCATTGGCTTGCGCCGAGTGGATGCGTTTCTACGGGCTTCTGTTTGGCCGTTTGGCTACCGCCGACAGCCTTTTCTCAGTTGTCGAGCGCAACTACTGTCAATTGCGCGATTCGGCAATGCCTGCAAGTGAGCGACCAATGTTGCTTGCCGAACTCAAGTCGGGCTCGGCTTGGTATGTCCCTACGGGAAACAGCACCACGGGCCGTTTCTATGTCGATGCGGGTGCCGATTACCCTTTTGCCCATATTGAGCGTACGGGCGCGGTGCCACTTTCGTCCGAGACGGTTCTCGAGACCGCTCACAATGCCGATGTTTGGCTCTTTAAGTACAATCAGTCAGCCGATTACACATATTCGCAACTTGCAGGCGAAAGCGATTTGTATCCGCATTTCAAGGCTTTTCGTAACAAGTCGGTTTATGGTTGCAATACATCGTATGTACCTTATTATGATGAAGTTCCGTTTCGTCCTGATTGGCTTTTGCGTGATTTGGTCAAGATTCTTCATCCCGATTTGTTGCCAAACCATACCTTGCGTTACTATTCGCCATTAAGGGAATTTATAGAAGAACCCTTAAAACAGGATTGAGTTATGCGTCGTATCTACATCATATTGATAATATTGCTGATAGCATCCATATCGCTGAATTTGGCCTATGGCTCGGTCGCCATACCCGTTGCCGAAGTGTTCCGCATTTTGGCAGGATTGGGCTCCGATAATCAGGTTTGGCAGGTTATCGTCGTGCAGACGCGTGTCCCGCAATGCGTGACGGCGTTGCTGTGCGGAATGGCCCTTTCCGTGGCAGGCCTTATGTTGCAGACCGTTTTCAGCAATCCGCTTGCAGGCCCGTCCATATTGGGCATCACAACGGGCTCGAGCCTTGGCGTTGCCGTTGTCACGCTACTTTGTGGCGGTGTTGTCGCCGAAACGCTTGTCGGTTGGACGGCGACCATTGTCGGGGCGCTTGTCGGCGCATTTGCGGTAATGCTCGCCATTCTTGCGCTATCGTCGGTTATCCGTAGCAACGTGATGCTTTTGGTGGCAGGTATGATGATAGGCTACTTGGCATCGTCAGCCATATCGATGCTCAATTTCTTCGCCACTGCCGAAGGCGTCCATTCATTCACCATTTGGGGCTTGGGCAGTTTTGCGGGAGTGTCGCTGTCGCAATTGCCGTTTTTTACCGTGACGGTCTTGGTCGGCCTTTTCATATCGGTTTTGCTGATAAAGCCACTGAACGCCCTTTTGCTCGGCCCGAATTATGCCGAAAGTCTTGGCATCGACATTCGCCGAACCCGTTTCCTGCTTCTTTTGGCCACGGGCATCTTGTCGTCCGTGGTCACGGCTTTTTGTGGCCCCATATCGTTCATCGGATTGGCCGTGCCACATATGGCGCGTTTGCTCATCGGCACCTCAAGCCACAATTCGCTTATGCCTGCAACAATGCTGATAGGCGCTGTTTTGGCGCTTGTCTGCAATTTTGTCTGCCATCTGCCAGGCGGTTTCGGCACGTTGCCACTCAATGCGGTTACGCCGATATTTGGCGCGCCCGTAATCGTGTATGTAATTGTCAATCAACGTAAAATACAATATTTTAATTAGATATGCCGAATCCGATGCTTGTCGCCGAAAAATTGATTGTAGGCTACTCAAAGTCGAAGCCACTTACAGGTGAATTGTCGCTGACGCTGTGCAGTGGGCAAATGACGTGTCTGCTCGGGCCCAATGGCGCAGGAAAATCGACGTTGTTGCGAACGCTTGCCAATCTGCAACCCGCCTTGTCGGGTAGCGTGTCGGTGTGCGGGCGGAATGTCGCGGAAATGTCATTGCCCGAATTGTCGACAAAGATGTCTGTTGTCCTTACCGACAAAATATCGGCGGGCGGACTGACCGTTTTTGAAATTGTCTCGCTTGGTCGTCAGCCATACACGGGTTTTTTCGGACGCTTGTCAGATGCCGATAGGCTTGCAGTTCGCAAGGCGATATCTGACGTGGGCATTTCGCACAAGTCGTCGTGCTACGTTGCCGAACTATCCGACGGCGAGCGCCAGCGCGTGATGATAGCAAAGGCCTTGGCCCAGCAGACGCCAGTCATAATCCTTGACGAGCCTACCGCTTTCCTTGATGCAGGTGCCAAAATCGAGATTCTCAGCCTTTTGCACCGTTTGGCTTCCGAGCAGGGCAAGTCCATTCTTCTATCCACTCACGATGTCGATGTGGCCTTGCAACTTGCCGACAATCTGTGGATAATGGATAAAGTCGATTTTCACGTCGGCACAGTTGCTGAAATTGTCGGTGGTGGTTTCTTCGACAGCCTGTTCGGAAATCAGTGCGTCAGGTTCGATGCCGAACAACGCAGGTATTTGGTTGATAGCCGAATGTGAGAATTAATGGTTTTATTTGATGCCAAAATCGTGTTTTTATATCAACTTTTGGCATCTAATAATCATATTCAAGCAGGTCGTCCATTGTTGCTACTGTATCGGCAATATTCTATCGCATCATTTATATGTGCAATTATTTAAATTACATCATATCTAATGTGATTTTTGATTTTATCTATATCATTATATTCGAAAGGATGTAATTTTGTCGGAAACAATTTTCAAAATCTGCCTATCAATTCAATCATTCTATTTGTGAAGTGGGGTTGGTGCGCTTCGGTGGATTAATTTCATATTTGTTCTTATTTTTTTTTATCCCATTGGTTACATTATTGTTTATTCTCAATTGCTTTTTTTTTGACCAACGCGAACACTGCAATACATCTAATGATGATTAGTCTCAATAGCGTCAATGGCAATGTATATTCCAAAGTGGACTTTAAAGAGTATTCGTTTAAGATAAAAAATTACTTATGCATTATTTATGCATTGGCCTGTAGTGTAATATTTTTAACTCGTGTAAAGATGTCTTTAAATCTCCGTTTTTGAGTGTGATTTCAAGTAGAGACGACTTGAATCCCGCCATTTTGTTCTGGTCAAAGATTAAATTTCCAAGACTATAGTACACTGCGCAGTTGCCCAAACATATAGTGTCTTGCACGACGTGGGGGTGGTGCCCGACTACAACATCTGCACCAGCACTTGCAAGCAACTTTGCAATCGCCTCCTGGCTCTGGTTGTGGGTGGTTTCATGTTCGTTGCCCCAATGCAAGATGACGACGGTCTTCGCCTCTACGTTAATTGTCTTATATCCTTCTATGGCTTTTATCAATTGTGATTTTATGGATAGGCTATTCCCTAACAAGTTTGCATTGAATAGTACAATTTTATTTTGGCCTTTCACGATTTTGGTTGGAGTGAATGGATCTGGATTGACCACTACTATTCCTGCGCGAGATAGCGATTCTAGCGTCTGTTTGTATCCCAATTCACCTTGGTCTCGGGTATGGTTGTTTTCCAAGCATGCATGAGTTACGCCAATTTTCAGTAGGCTATCGGCGAGGAATGGTGAAGCTATAAATTGAAACTGCTTCCTTTGTGGAATAAGTGTGTCAGTCAGCGGACACTCTAAATTAATGATTGTTGCGTCCGCCGACTTGATGTCGTCACGGATTCCGTTGAAAAGGTAATTTACGCCATGCCTATCAATAACTCTTCCAATTCCGCGGTCGAGCATTACATCGCCACCGATGAGGATTTTCAACTCTTCATCAGCATGCGATGTGCAAGATGTCGCCAACACGGTGATGAAAGCGACAGTTATAATCGATATATTTTTCACTAAAAGAACCACCCTTCGTCTTCTTCAGAATTTGCTTCCTCTTCCCATTCCCAGCCTCTTGAACTTCTATCTCCCACATTCTGATTTATTTTTACTCTATCATTTTCTTTGAGAATAAGCGGTTCCATCCATTTTTGACGGCCTATGCCGTAATTTTCATTCAGCATTTTTCTCCAATCGTCATCATTAAGTCTCTCATTAAAGACAGACAAGCGATAGTCATAGACGGCCCCTTCCGTCATATAGATATGACCATTATTCTCTACCAAAACATAGATGCTATTTACAAGTCCAAGACCGGTGTGAAGAATACCGTTGTCAGGAGCTCCCTCTATCTGTCTCGTGTATATATCTGCAACTTTTGCAATGTCAGTATTGTTGATTCTACTTCTATCATTGAAAAATAATAAATTAAAGAAATGTTCGTATTCTTCACCAGCTCTAAAATGAACATTCAAAGGTCTGTTTTCCAACTCAGCTCTTGTGATTTCTAGATATTCTTCAGCTTTTGCAAGAAGCCATCTATTTTCGTAATCGGTTTTAACTCCGTTCTCTTCAAAAACCTTTTTTGTTTGGTTGAGTAGTTCGATTGATTTCTCCCAAAACTCAAGATTCGGCTCTACAATATCTGAATAGTTGTCCGGGTCAGGCATATATACTATGACGTCTCCGCCTTCTCCACCTTCGGAGCCAGAAGGTTGTTCTGCATACAATATTGTGGTATGTTTAAGTTCCGCCCATGAAGCTAATGCAGTGTTTGTGTTTTTCATATGCCATGCTTCAGTTTTCATATAGTCGGGCTTTGCATATTTGTTCTGTATAGAGACAAGAGCCTCTATGTTCTTGTTATATATCGTCTTGTTAAAATCATGGTAGTTCTTGAATTTCGCCTTCATTTTTGCACTTGAGGTTCCATAGTCGGCCCATTTTGTTGCCCCTGAATCTGTTTCATTCAATAGTTTTTCAGCTACTGTGTTCCCGAAAGCATTCAATATGTCAAGTCCGTCAGGGAAAGGTCTGCTACTTTCTGCTTCAATGTCGCACATCCACATCAAAACTTCTGCATCTGGAGTATATCGTTGTGGCATGAAATTTACTTCAGCTATAGGATTTTTTTCTAGTCTGTCGAATATTCTGTTGCATCTTTTGTTTTCATTTTCCAGGTATTCTCTTATAGATGCTAGTTTATTATGGTCTTTAAGGTCAGCATCGCTTTTGATGCCAAAATCAGTTCCAAGTTTGCCGGCAAGATCCATCATGGAACAGTTGTCAAACTCTCCAATCAAATATGTAAGTAGGTTGTTTACTTTATTCATATTGTCTTTCATCGACTGATTTGCCCTTTCATATTGTAATGATAAGAAAAGGGGATACGCAATGCTTTTATCTGTGGCAATTCGGTATTTGGCATTCTGCAACCACATCATCACTTTAAAATACTTTTGGGTATTTGAGTTTCTTGTATAGAAACCGCGTGGCTTGAACTGACTATATGGCATAGGTGTTTCAAGTAATGTGGAGTAGTCGTCTGATTCTGCCATTATCTTTTTTACTTCATCCTCATAGATATTGCGTAAACTATCAGGCAGTGCTTTGCTTTTTCCTGTAGCTAAATAATATGCAATTGCATAATATGCCACTGCATGTTCTGCCAATGGGTGTATAAATTTATCGGTGCAGGAATTCAGCTCTTTCAGACTCTGCTCGAACATCGTATTCGCAAAATTGCATATCAACGGATATATAGTTTCTTCCTCGACTATTTGTATCATCCATGCCAAATATGCGTTATATGCCGATAGATAAAGATCGGTAGTGATGTAATGAGGCAAATTATGATAGTACTCATAGGGGTTGTACATCTGTTCCGCTCTTGTCTCCGATATGCAGAAATTGTTCTTTCGAAGCAGTTCAATAGTGGCAGGAGCTGGACTGTATAGATAGTTTAAGTTTTCAGCAAGGTCTAGATTAAGTAGCTTTAATCCATCTCTCTCGATATATCGGTGTTTGAAGTATTCCGCAATCGCAGAATCTACACGATTGACGAAAGATGACTCTTCTTCACTCAACTCAAATGTTGCGTATGTTTGTGGATAATTAGATTCCCAAAGTTTCCAATATTCGCTTTTTACTTCCTTCAATTCATCTTGGGCATATCGTTTTACGATAGGCTTTATGCTATCTATATACTCTTTGATTGAGTTGAATTTTTCAAACAAATCGCCTTCCTTGAACCAGTGACCGTGCTTTGCATATGGAATGCTGCGGAGCACTCGCAACTCTTCAAAGCTGAATTCGTCGATAGACATGTCATAGTTGATCTTGCTGTATAGACTATCTAAATTAAAGGACATCCCGTAAGTGCCATTGGTAGCGGCCCCATCTTTCATCCTTGTTGAAAAATTCCAGTTGAATTCTGCTCCAGTGAACGCCGCTTCATTCCTTTCAGGTTCGTCTACAGAAAATTCTGTAGACGATTCCTTTTCGTCAGGCTGAGATGTGGTTATGTGCTCCTTCCCGTTAGTTGAAGATTTGCCTTTTCCGCCAGAATTACATCCGGCAAATACTATTGCCAATGAGAGCAATATGCCTCCTGTAACATTTACACAATTCATTTTTAAGTGTCTTTTCGTTATTTATTTCAAAAATCTTTTTAATCTCAATCCAAAACTACCATACATATATTCACCTTCATGCATTGCACCATTTTGGTCTTTCTCGTATGTATGGACAAGGGCAGGAGTGCTGTCTCTCTCAATATAGAAATCTTGCACTCTATGTATCACTCTTGATCCCATCCATAGTCTTATTATTGCATGACCGTCAGCAATTTGGTAAAGAAAAAGCCGTTTCTCCATAATGGGGTCATACGTTGTCTTTTTTATTACACCTACTGCAATTTCAGGCACACCATCGCCATCAAGATCTCCATGGTCAAACTTGTATATTTCCCATGGTAGAATCATCGTTGACAATTCTTTGCCGTTTTCGTACAGATGCAATGCATGCAGACTGTCATGCTTATTTTCGAGCCACACCGTTTTCCCTTCCCATTCGAATTGGTCTTTACCGTATTTCAAATCGAAAGATTGGTTGCATGAACACAACACTGCTGTCAAAACAATCATTATTTTCCAAAAGTTTTTCATTGCATCTTTAAGCCTATATTATTTCTATTTGCAAATATCATATGCTCGTTTATAAAGTCTTGGGTTACCAAATCGGTCCCTTCTTCATTAATTCCTTGCAGAATTTTAATTGTATGTTTTAACTTATATGATTTTAAAACATTGTTTTCAATATTTATGTTAGATACCTCATAATCATCGCAAATAGTATCGCCAATACAACTATTAAAATAATCTATTTGTTCATTTGCATATTTATTTAGCAGATAGTAAGTATAATCAACGCCATCGTATTCGAACAACGGCTTCATTTCAAAATTGTCATAAAGCATCACAGATTCATATCTATGTGCTTCATACGTTGACGAACCTTTGTACATATAAGCATGAAACAAATTATTGCCGATTTGTTCAAGTTCTGAAAAAAACGACGATGATTCCCGAACAAAAATCCATTGTCCTTCATTTAGTTTATAATATCGCTGAACAGAAACATCCATTACTCCAGAACAATGTTGAAATATATGTACAATGCATATGCTACTATCTATATAAAAAACGCTATAATCATATTTCCCTTCGATGTAAATTGAATGTAGATAAATGCTATCTTGTTTTATTTCAGTTATAACTTTATCTATTTCTATTTTCTGATAGTTATTTTGTGCTGAAATTTTCATGGCAATCAAAATGGCTAACATTAAAAGCATGTATTTTTTCATAATTCTCATTTTTTATTTTTCTCAACTCAAACCTTTTCAAAATCCATGAATGGAAAGTTTTCTATAGGCTTGCGGAACTTCCAAGCGTTTGGAATTTTGGAATTTGGAACATCCATACTCGTTTTTTCATATCCACGCATATTTACTATACGCTAATCTTTCATTATTCCATTTGCCCTTCTATTCTCTCAATCAATATTTGCCTATATTTTTCTTTCAAATCGGCATTTAGGAATGAATTGTCAATCGTGTCAAGCAGTTTTGGCAACAGGCGAATGTATTTTCTCTTCATTTTGACAAAAATGGCAGGCAATATGCCACTTGCTTCAAATGCTTTTTCGAAGTCTATGTCTTTTATCTTTTTCTTTTTGCCGTTTAATGTCAGAGCCAATTGTTCGTCATCTGCAGTGTTTGCAATGGTGGCATTGAGCATGTCGTATGCAGGTGCCAGGCGGTAGTCGTTAAAAGGGCAATAGAGCGAAAAGTTCTTGAGATGCATGTCGTTGTTGCCTGTAATCCATGAAAAATAGACCATTTCAAGGTAGTCGGTGACGTCCAGTTGAGGTGTTGACGAATATCGCCTTATCGCTTTTGCTATCTGCTCGTATGAACTTTTGTATTTGTGCTCTGTCTGCCGTTCAGTCAATTGGCACATGTCTTCCATTGCGATTTTTTCCCCTCTTGGGGTGCGGTCAATTCTGCGTGTAATATAACCTAGGGAGCCATCCTTCATCTTTATAAGGCTGTGAGGAACAACCTTTATTTTGGCAATTTCGGCCATATGCATTGTCAAGTCTTCATTTTCGGGGAGTTGCTCGTACCTCTCACTTTGTGGCTTAAATATGTAGTCGCCCCATAACCCTACAATTGTGAGTCTCTCGTTATTCTTGTTCTTGTCAAGATGCAATGATAACTTGGCCTGAACACCAGTTAATGTGGTTTGCGACTGTATTATCTGACGGGCAAGCGCCCCCATTTCGTTTTTCGAGTAGTCAAGGATAGGTGCAGACTGTGTGCCAAAGAATTTCTTGACACACACCTTGTGATAGTCAATTTCGCCATTCTCCAACTCTTTGTAACAATAAAGGCATCTACTCATCTGCGTTGTCATTTAATGGTTCGACACTTACAGCGCCTATGCAGTCCTTGCAACACAATAACAATAGTGAAAATCTGTCCAACTCGCTTATGTCTGTATTTTTTAGCGCCACATCCAATAGCCAGCCCTCAGGTATCAAGCCGTCAAAGAAAGGGAACAGCACTCGCGATTTGTATGTCTGACTAGAAATGGGCATAGTAAGGCTTATGGCTCTGGCATCTTGACGGGTTAGATACTCCTCGAGGTACTGATATTCATAGCCTTCGTCGGTTTCACTTAGATAGCCTGCAGGGATGTCTTTGTATCTAATCAATGCCTTTCTCATAACTTGCTGTTTTTCTTTTGTGGCACTATCTCGTAATCAAAAAGTGCAAATACTTGTGCCACTTTGTCTAACCGCACTGTAGCTTTCCCTTGTTCAAGTTCGCGCACAAAATTTAGCCCTACGCCCGATTTCATTGCCAAATCTACTTGCGTAAGATTGTGCTCCTTGCGAAGGGCCTTCAATGTTGCTGAAATAGTATTTCTTGTCATATTACATTCTTTCGGATGCAAATATATGTGCAATTATTTAAATTACATCATATCTAATGTGATTTTTGATTTTATCTATATCATTATATTCGAAAGGATGTAATTTTGTCGGAAACAATTTTCAAAATCTGCCTATCAATTCAATCATTCTATTTGTGAAGTGGGGTTGGTGCGCTTCGGTGGATTAATTTCATATTTGTTCTTATTTTTTTTTATCCCATTGGTTACATTATTGTTTATTCTCAATTGCTTTTTTTTTGACCAACGCGAACACTGCAATACATCTAATGATGATTAGTCTCAATAGCGTCAATGGCAATGTATATTCCAAAGTGGACTTTAAAGAGTATTCGTTTAAGATAAAAAATTACTTATGCATTATTTATGCATTGGCCTGTAGTGTAATATTTTTAACTCGTGTAAAGATGTCTTTAAATCTCCGTTTTTGAGTGTGATTTCAAGTAGAGACGACTTGAATCCCGCCATTTTGTTCTGGTCAAAGATTAAATTTCCAAGACTATAGTACACTGCGCAGTTGCCCAAACATATAGTGTCTTGCACGACGTGGGGGTGGTGCCCGACTACAACATCTGCACCAGCACTTGCAAGCAACTTTGCAATCGCCTCCTGGCTCTGGTTGTGGGTGGTTTCATGTTCGTTGCCCCAATGCAAGATGACGACGGTCTTCGCCTCTACGTTAATTGTCTTATATCCTTCTATGGCTTTTATCAATTGTGATTTTATGGATAGGCTATTCCCTAACAAGTTTGCATTGAATAGTACAATTTTATTTTGGCCTTTCACGATTTTGGTTGGAGTGAATGGATCTGGATTGACCACTACTATTCCTGCGCGAGATAGCGATTCTAGCGTCTGTTTGTATCCCAATTCACCTTGGTCTCGGGTATGGTTGTTTTCCAAGCATGCATGAGTTACGCCAATTTTCAGTAGGCTATCGGCGAGGAATGGTGAAGCTATAAATTGAAACTGCTTCCTTTGTGGAATAAGTGTGTCAGTCAGCGGACACTCTAAATTAATGATTGTTGCGTCCGCCGACTTGATGTCGTCACGGATTCCGTTGAAAAGGTAATTTACGCCATGCCTATCAATAACTCTTCCAATTCCGCGGTCGAGCATTACATCGCCACCGATGAGGATTTTCAACTCTTCATCAGCATGCGATGTGCAAGATGTCGCCAACACGGTGATGAAAGCGACAGTTATAATCGATATATTTTTCACTAAAAGAACCACCCTTCGTCTTCTTCAGAATTTGCTTCCTCTTCCCATTCCCAGCCTCTTGAACTTCTATCTCCCACATTCTGATTTATTTTTACTCTATCATTTTCTTTGAGAATAAGCGGTTCCATCCATTTTTGACGGCCTATGCCGTAATTTTCATTCAGCATTTTTCTCCAATCGTCATCATTAAGTCTCTCATTAAAGACAGACAAGCGATAGTCATAGACGGCCCCTTCCGTCATATAGATATGACCATTATTCTCTACCAAAACATAGATGCTATTTACAAGTCCAAGACCGGTGTGAAGAATACCGTTGTCAGGAGCTCCCTCTATCTGTCTCGTGTATATATCTGCAACTTTTGCAATGTCAGTATTGTTGATTCTACTTCTATCATTGAAAAATAATAAATTAAAGAAATGTTCGTATTCTTCACCAGCTCTAAAATGAACATTCAAAGGTCTGTTTTCCAACTCAGCTCTTGTGATTTCTAGATATTCTTCAGCTTTTGCAAGAAGCCATCTATTTTCGTAATCGGTTTTAACTCCGTTCTCTTCAAAAACCTTTTTTGTTTGGTTGAGTAGTTCGATTGATTTCTCCCAAAACTCAAGATTCGGCTCTACAATATCTGAATAGTTGTCCGGGTCAGGCATATATACTATGACGTCTCCGCCTTCTCCACCTTCGGAGCCAGAAGGTTGTTCTGCATACAATATTGTGGTATGTTTAAGTTCCGCCCATGAAGCTAATGCAGTGTTTGTGTTTTTCATATGCCATGCTTCAGTTTTCATATAGTCGGGCTTTGCATATTTGTTCTGTATAGAGACAAGAGCCTCTATGTTCTTGTTATATATCGTCTTGTTAAAATCATGGTAGTTCTTGAATTTCGCCTTCATTTTTGCACTTGAGGTTCCATAGTCGGCCCATTTTGTTGCCCCTGAATCTGTTTCATTCAATAGTTTTTCAGCTACTGTGTTCCCGAAAGCATTCAATATGTCAAGTCCGTCAGGGAAAGGTCTGCTACTTTCTGCTTCAATGTCGCACATCCACATCAAAACTTCTGCATCTGGAGTATATCGTTGTGGCATGAAATTTACTTCAGCTATAGGATTTTTTTCTAGTCTGTCGAATATTCTGTTGCATCTTTTGTTTTCATTTTCCAGGTATTCTCTTATAGATGCTAGTTTATTATGGTCTTTAAGGTCAGCATCGCTTTTGATGCCAAAATCAGTTCCAAGTTTGCCGGCAAGATCCATCATGGAACAGTTGTCAAACTCTCCAATCAAATATGTAAGTAGGTTGTTTACTTTATTCATATTGTCTTTCATTGCCTGGAGCATGAGTTCCACATTATGCAATTGATCATCACTAAAACCAGACAAAATATCATATATTTTCTGAAATCTTGGACAAACCTCACTCTCTTCAAAAAAACTGTCCATAGATACACCAAGAGCTTTACACAAAGCATATCCATCATCCATGCGTGGATAAAGCCCCCTTTTATACCATCCATAATACTTATCTACAGATGCCTGAGACTCACCATATGCCGATTTTGCTACGGCCTCTATTGTGGTATTTTTCTCCTTTACAAGTTCTTTGACTTTATCAAAAAAATCCATATTCTAAACTTCCTCATCTAATAATTAAACTGCGCATCTTTGTTGTAATTTAAAATTGGTTTTTTGTCCAGTTTTAGCATTGACAAAATGGCGTTTACGCCATATATTTAAAGCATGACTGGACGAAACGCCAATTTTATACGACAGAGTTGCCAGATTATTATATCTGAAGACGAAAAAAAAGCTATCGATATTAAGATTATTGATATTAGCAAAATTTCTGTTTTAGCTGATTATTTCATTATTGCTGGAGGTTCTAACGATCGTCAAGTTAAGGCTTTAGCTGATAATGTTGAAGAGCGACTCGGAAAAGAGGGTATTATTGCTAAAAGTTCTGAAGGTTATTCTAATGCTAAATGGATTTTACTTGATTATCAGGATGTTATTATTCATATTTTTAATCAGGAAGA
>CALABN010000260.1 GCA_937885735.1 uncultured Bacteroidota bacterium
GCAGTATAGCCAGCATCACTTTTAGCTGATTCAGCCATATTAAATAATGTGATGGCATGTGCCAAATACTCTTTGCTCCTTGCTGCATCAGAGTCCTTTAATGCAATGGATGCTGCTGCAAGAGAAGCAGCAATTAGAGAAAGGCTTGAAGCCAGAAAAGAGGCTCAAAGAAAAGCTGAAGAAGAAAGACTTCCCCTTTCACCACGCTGGACAAAACTTGATGACAGACTTGCTCAATATACAGGCCAATTATATCCAAAAGTCCTTGATGTTAGTTTACAACAGAGACTCCACTATTTGCAGCAGATAAATCTGGCCGACAAGAACGGAGCACTCTATACATTAAAACCAGACTGGAAAGAGAAGCTCCAGTCATTCGGAAGATACAATACTTACATGTCAGAATATCTCAGAGAGAACGGAAATATCAGACTTTATCAAGGTGGACTTCTTGAAGGAACAGTAGAAAAGACAATTACCTTTGATAAGGACGAAAGCTGGAACGATGCCATTATCGTTAGAACATCCAACGGGAAAGTATATGTTCCTGTTTACAATCTTCAAAAAGATAATCTCGAAGGAAGAATTGTCCATATTGAAATGCCTTACTTTGATACCATGAAGAAGATTGCTGACAAAGAAATCAAAATTCAACGAAATGGTACAAAAAAGCCAAATATTGAAGGCGAATCTCTTTTGGGGGTCGCCTTTTTATTTAGGATTTAGGAATTAGGATGTAGGATTTTTAATTTCAATTCAACATTATAGGGCAATGAGTTTCGGCTTGTTGCCCTTTTCATTTGGGATTGAACGCAGATTCGACTGATTTAACGGATTTTCGCGGATTTTTAACCACGAATTGGCACGAATTAGCACGAACGAATTGCGATTGCCTTTCTGTACAGACGCAAAATTTTTGCGCCTCTACCGATATAACGATTCAACATCTCAACAGCGAAGCGTCTCAATCTTAATATTTCATAAATTCAAATTATTGGCTAATTTTGAAATCATAAAATTGTTGGTATGCCAGAAATTAGTCGGTTTTATGGTATTATTATAAAAATGTTCTTTAAACCAAAGAACACGAACCGTCGCATATTCACGCTATTTACAATGAATATGTAGGTATATTTGACTTGAAAACCCGTGTAATGGTTGATGGCGATTTGCCTCAAAAGGCACAAAGTATGGTGGTGGAATGGATTGATTTGCACTACGATAGATTGCAGGAAATGTGGAATACACAGAAAATAGGTAAAATAGAACCTTTGGAATAATGATACCACGTATAAAATCGGTTAATGCTCTCGACAACTATATGTTGCGAGTGTCGTTTGACGACAACAAGACTGTCTTGTACAATGTCGCCGATGACATTCGTCAAATAGAGGATTTTAAAAGTCTTGAAACTGTTGAAGGTCTATGGCAAAACGTACAATTGGATTCTAGCCGTACTTGCATCTTTTGGAACGATAGAATTGACCTTGCAAGTGACAGCATTTATGAATTTGGTATAAAACAATAGAATCCTATTCCCATTCTCTATTATAATGGCAATGGGCTTTGTGTCTGTTGCCTTTTTCATTTGGGATTGAACGCAGATTCGACTGATTTAACGGATTTTCGCGGATTTTTAACCACGAATTGGCACGAATTAGCACGAACGAATGGCGATTGCCTTTCTGTACAGACGCCAAATTTTGCGCCTCTACTGATATTTCTCAACGATTCAACTTTAAACCCTGCAATCACTGCAAGTATGGCAGGTTGAATCCCACGCTGAGGTAGTAGTAGCCTTTCTCAACATAAGTGTCGTTGGCGCGAAAGAAACTGATTTGGCCAATAGGAGTCCTGACCAGGAAGCCTGCGCCAATGCCAATGCTTTTGCAGGTTGGACCGTCGTCAACGATGTCCTTGAGCGAGTGGTAGGTGGCAACGGCATTGGCCTTCAGTATCAGGTTGGCATATTTGAAAAATTCCTGCCTGAACGTTAAGCCGACACTTCCAAAGTTTCTGTCGCAGATATGGTTCAGTTGGAAACCCGCGAATGGAGTCTGTCCGTAGCGCAGATTGTATTTGTACCCGCCAATGTAGAACATATCGGCGCTTTGGATGTCGTTTGTGGCAATGCCGATATATGCCGATGGCAAAAGCGACGTCGTGTTGTTGCCGAATGTGAATGCCGATTCGTAATTGAAACTGATTTTCATATAGTTGGTGTGCCTGAATACGGTGTCGATGAATGTGGCGTCTTCCTCGTTTGTGATTTTGCGCTTGGAGCCGAAGGCGCCCTTCAGTTCGGCAACCCATTTTGAACCGTGCTTAGGGTACAGGTTGTCGTCATAAGAGTTGTGCTTGGTGTAGAAGCGCAGGCCAGGCTGGCTTGTCAGTTCGTCGTTGTCAGTCAGGCCAGAGTAGGTGTCTTTGTCAGTTTTTGTGACAAATGCTTCGTAGTATGCCGACAGCCCCATTTTAGTGTAAGTGTTCAATGTCTTGTTCAATCCTATCACGTCCCAGCAGAAATGGTTGTATTTGTAGTCGCCCAGTTTCTTGTTTTTGCTGTAGGCGTATTTGAAATCGAAGTGTGCTTCAAGTTTTGTGCTCAAACTCAATGTGTTGTCACGGCTCACGCTTCTGTTGAGTTGCGCGTGGAAGCCTGGATGACGGTTGATGTTGGCGTAAATGGACGTGCTGTATTTCTTGTTCCATAGGTTTCTGCGTTCATATTTGGCAGTGAATCCTATGTTGTAGATGTTGTCGTAGTAATAGGCGAATTTGAATTGGCTTTGGCCTTTTTCCTTGACAGTGTATATCAGGTCGATAGCGCCGTCGCTGTTAGTCTCGATGCGGTAATTGATTGAATTGTAAAGAAGTGTGGCATAAAGCCGTGTTGTGGCGTCTTCAATGGTTGACACGGTGACGTATTGGTTGTTTTTTATATTAATAATGCCGTAAGCGTTTTCTTCGTCGGTTA
Source organism: uncultured Bacteroidota bacterium (assembly GCA_937885735.1). The sequence goes on from CALABN010000260.1 coordinate 2,978, forward strand.
TCTTTATTCCGTTGATGATGACTTTCCCGATAAGGATGGAGTCGTGGCGGACAAGCGGAGCGGGGCGATTGTGTGGCTCGATGCGGTTGAGCGAGTCGGCAAGGCGTTTCAGTTCGGAGTGGTGCAGTTTTGCTGATTCCTCGCCACGCTTTATTATCTTGTCGGCTTGAAGGAAGTCAGATGGCTGGATGCCGTGCATATCAGGCGCGATGAGGTAGTCGACGTGTTCTATTTGCTGTTTTGAGTCGGTAACGCCACCAAACATAAGCACGCGTCCTGTTACTTTTGCAATGGAGTTCATCTCGACTGCCGACACGCTGTCCTCGTAGCCTGTGTATGCGCCAATTACAATGTCGGCACCCATTTGGCGGACGTCGTCGACTGGAAAGTTGTGCATCACGCCACCGTCCACAATCATCATTGTGTCCGATTCGGTTTCAATGACAACTGGCGAGAATACAAGAGGAATGGCCATACTTCCGCGAATGGCCTGTGCAAGGTTGCCTTCAGAGAATTCTATGAGCCGACCTTTCAGAATGTCGACGCCGTAGCATCGGAATGGAATGGGATAGTCGTCGAACTTGTTTATGCCTGCCGTACACCAGGTTAGCCGTGAGAAGAATTGTGACAGGTTCTGTCCTTCGATAACGCCTGACGACATAACAGGTTTGCCGTTTTCGAATGTGAATTCAACAGGATACCAGCCTAAATCCTCTTTTTGGTCTATTGAGATTTGTTCCTGGTCGAGAGTGCTCGACATAAGTTCCAGCCATTTGGTGTTGCGGGCAAAGTCTTCAAGTTCCTCGATACTGTAACCTATTGAATACAAGGCGCCAATGATGCTACCCATACTCGTGCCTGTAATGTAGTCGGGATAGATTCCAACCTCTTCAAGTTCTTTCAGTATGCCAATGTGCGCCATACCTTTTGCACCGCCACCCGAAAGCACGAGTCCCACTTTTGGGCGCTTGCTTTTTGTCTGCACAGCATTTATGGAGTCGGTTTGCACATTGGCAACGGCTGAATCGGTTATGAAAACGGTGTTTTCGGTATTTAAAGTATCAGTTTTGGTAAATGCGTATGTGTCGCTAATTATCAGTATTGTAAAAAATACAAAACAAAATTTTTTCATCGTAAATCCAGATTGTTAGGAACAAACGCTAATGTAACTTAATATTTAGGATTTGGGAATAAAGTTGAAGGTTTAAAGTTGAATGTTGAAGTGCCTAGTGCCTGGTGCCTGGTAAGGTAGAGAGGTTGAATTTTGCCAATTTTTAATTCGTGGTTTCAAAAAAAACTGTGAAAATCCGTTGAATCTGCGTTCAAACAAAAAAAGGCTGACTAAAACAGCCAGCCTTTGTATTTGCATATCAGGATATTAACCTCTGCTTGAGCAGTCCCAGCAATGGGTGCATAGTTTTTCCTTTGGCAGGCCAATGGCTTCAACAAGGTCCTCAAGGCGTTGGAACTTGAGCGATGTCAGGTTCATATCCTTACGCATCTGCTCAACCATATTCTTGTATTCCTGTGAGTCGGGATTTGCATATTTTGAGAAATCCACGTCTTCTGTGCCTTCAAGTTTGACAATGGCCTTGCGTGTAGCCAGTTCAAGCGACGAGCGCGAACGGCTGAAGTTGAGGTATTCGCAAGGGAAAATCAGAGGCGGGCAGGCGATGCGCATATGCACTTCCTTTATGCCAGCGTCCATAAGGTCCTTGACATTGTCTTTCAGTTGTGTTCCGCGAACAATGGAGTCGTCGAGGAAGATGCCCTTCTTGCCGTTGATGACGGCGCTGTTGGGTATCAGTTTCATTTTTGCCACAAGTTCGCGTTGTTTTTGGTTTTGAGGCATAAAACTGCGAGGCCAGGTTGGCGTGTATTTTGCGTAAGGACGCATCAATGGAATGCCTGTGGCGCCACTGTAGCCCATAGCGTGGCCAACGCCAGAGTCTGGAATGCCAGCAACAAAGTCGGCATCCTTTATGTCGTCGCTTTCGGCAATCTTCTTGCCACACTTGTAACGGCATTGGTCGACATTGATGCCCTCGTAGCAAGCGGGTGGATAACCGTAGTAAACCCACAGGAACGAGCAAATCTGCATTTCGTTGCCAGCCTCGCGCATAACCGAGTAGCCGTTGTTGTGGATTGATACAATCTCGCCTGGACCCAGGTATCTTTCAACCTTGTAGTCAAGATTCAGGAACGAGGAAGTTTCCGATGCAACGCAGTAGGCGCCTTCCTTCTTGCCAATGACAATAGGAGTACGGCCCAGTTTGTCGCGACCAGCAATAATCTCGTCCTTGTTAAGGATAAGTATTGAGCAAGAGCCTTTTATGCAGTTGTACACATTCTCGATGCCCTCTTTGAAACTTTGCTTTTCACAAATGAGCATTGCCACCAGTTCGGTTGGGTTTATTCCGCCTTGACTTGTTTCGGTGAAGGTTTTGCCCTCGCGCAGGAAATGGTCGGCCAGTTCGTCCACATTGTTGATTTTTGCAACCGTGGTTATGGCGAAACGACCCAGATGCGAGAA
>CALABN010000261.1 GCA_937885735.1 uncultured Bacteroidota bacterium
ACTGTTGACGACTGACACCCATAAAGATACCGATAAAAAACAAAAAGCGCCGGAATGTTCATATAGGCCATTATTGTAATATTTATATTTCAAACGGTGAATTTATAGAACACACCATAAGTGTTCGATAAAGATTGGCGGTGTAAGTATTTGTGAATAAATCTTATATGGTGTTGGTTTGTGTTGGCGGACAACAATAAAAAAAGTCTGAATTCCTATGGAATCCAGACTTTTCTTGTGTCTTTTTGTTGTTAGGAGAGAATGTTCCTATTCGTACAACTTGTTTCGTTGCTCCGTCAGACGGTCGTCTGAAATATAGTCATCATATTCCATTAACTTGTCTATCATTCCGTTAGGGCCTATTTCGATGATGCGGTTGCTCACGGTTTGAATGAATTCGTGGTCGTGTGACGACATCAGCACGTTGCCCTTGAATTTCACCAGCGTATTGTTGAATGCCTGAATTGATTCAAGGTCGAGGTGGTTGGTTGGAGTGTCGAGAATGAGCACGTTGGCATTGCGTATCATCATTCGTGCAATCATGCATCGTACGCGCTCGCCACCTGAAAGCACGTTTGCCTTCTTGTATATTTCCTCACCCGAGAAAAGCATCTTGCCAAGGTATCCGCGCAGGAACAGGTCGCTTGTGTCTTCAGAGAATTGTGCGAGCCAGTCCATGAGCGTTATGTCGTCCTTGAAGAATTTTTCGTTGTCCAATGGGAGATAAGCCTTTGTTATTGTTTGGCCCCAAGTGTACGAACCAGTATCGGGCGTGTCGTGGTCTTTCAAAATCTCGAACAGTGCTGTCATTGCGCGCGGATTGCGTGAAAGGAAAACGATTTTGTCGTCTTTGTTGACGGTAAAGTTTAGGTTGCTGAACAGCTTTACGCCATCGACAGTCTTCGACAGGTCCTTGACTTCAAGAATGCGGTCGCCGCATTCGCGGGCAGGAGTGAATATGATGCCAGGATATTTACGGTTCGAAGGCTTGATTTCCTCAATGTTGAGTTTTTCAAGCATCTTCTTGCGGCTTGTCGTCTGCTTGCTCTTTGCCACGTTGGCACTGAATCGGCGAATGAACTCCTCAAGTTCCTTTTTCTTCTCTTCGGCCTTCTTGTTCTGCATTTGTTGCTGGCGCAGTGCAAGTTGACTCGATTCGTACCAGAAACTATAGTTGCCCGCAAACAGTTGTATGCGGTTGTAGTCGATATCGACAGTATGTGTGCAGATGGCGTCGAGGAAGTGGCGGTCGTGGGAAACCACGAGCACAGTGTTCTCAAATTCCGAAAGGTAATTTTCAAGCCAGGTTACGGTGTCAAGGTCGAGGTCGTTGGTTGGCTCGTCGAGCAGAAGGTTGTCGGGCTTGCCGAACAATGCTTGTGCAAGCAGAACTTTCACCTTTTCCTTGCCGCTCAGTTCACGCATGTATTTTTGGTGCAGGTCTTCCTTTATTCCCAGTCCGCTTAACAGGTTTGCCGCATCACTTTCGGCGTTCCAGCCGTCCATCTCGGCAAATTTTTCCTCAAGTTCCGATGCCTTTATGCCATCTTCCTCGCTGAAGTCGGGCTTTGCGTAGAGTGCATCCTTCTCGTTCATTATCTGCCAGAGTTCGGCGTGGCCCATAAGCACGGTGTTCAAGACTGTGCAGTCGTCAAACTCAAAGTGGTTTTGCTTAAGCACTGACAGACGCTCGCCTGGAGCGATGCTGATAGTGCCTTTGGTTGCATCTATCGCGCCGTATAGTGTTTTCAGGAATGTCGACTTTCCTGCACCGTTAGCGCCTATTATTCCATAGCAGTTGCCAGGAGTGAATTTTAGGTTTACATCTTGAAAGAGAATGCGTTTCCCGAATTGAACGCACAAGTTGGATACTGTAATCATCTTCTAAAATTTTGAGCCGCAAAGGTAGTCAATATCGGTCACAACCCAAGGGCTTTGCCACATTTGGCAACGAAATGTGTTTTTTTGATATTTTTGTGCCTGATGTTTAATTAAAAAGATATAGTATGAAAAAATTATTCGTGTCGATGGCTGTTTTGGCCTTCTTTTCAATGTCGGCAAATGCACAGTTCCTGCTTGGTGGCAGGGTTGGCTTTTCGTCTGACAGCAAAAAACAGACTTATGAAGTATTGGGCAAGACCATTGATACAAAATCTGTCGAGAGATCTTTTGTGCTGTCGCCAGTGGTAGGGTATGAATTGAGTGAGAAACTTGAGGTCGGCGGTATGATTTCGCTCGGCTCGGAAAAGACGTATGCCGACAAGGCCAATGATAAGGATGTGTGGAGCAAGACATTCTCGTATGCAATTTCGCCTTATGCCCAATATTCATTCGCGTCTTTCGGCAAATTCAACCTTAAGGTTGAGGCCTCTGCCTCTTTTGGTCAGGATATACCTACTGAAAAAGACGGCAAGGAAAAAATTGATGGCGACAAGATCACTTACTTGTCGTTGGCCGCTTACCCGTTAATCACTTACGACTTGGGCGAGCGTATTGAACTCGAGGCACAACTGAATTTCTTCGGATTCGTGGCTTCATCTGAGATTACAAAGGATGCCGACAATTCCGACAACAAGACAGTTGAAAACAGTTTCGGCTTTTCAGGTAATGCCGGAAACATTGCAACTACAGGTCTTATCACTGTCGGCTTTATGTATAGATTCTAATATTTGCCTTAACTAAAAATCCCCAGTGGCTTTAGCCTGCTGGGGATTTTTGTTTTATTGACAGATTCAGTCTTTTACTTCTGTGGCAATGGATTTTTAGGGTCGATGCCTTCCATATAAGGTGTTTTCCTTACAATCAGGCCTTCGGGTGTCACCATTTCGTGGTGAGGAATGGCACTGAATTTGAACATGTCGGCCAATGAGGCGTAGTCGTCGTGCGACAGGCGGTACGATTCGCTTTTTGACAGATATTCATCGTGGAACTGGTTGTAATATTGTTCAGGGTCGTCGGTGATGAAGACGAGCACAAACTTGTCGTGTTTGTTTTCCATCAGTTCCGGACGGTTTTTGATGCAACTCTTTATTCCGGCAACGCAAGGCCCGCAACCTGTCGACCAAAAGTCGATGTACACATATTTGCCAGGGTAGTTGGCTGTTATGCGTTGCAGGATTTCCTTTCCTTTGCAGTCAGGCAGTTCATACAATGGCGATTTCTCTTCAGTCAGGTCGTTGTAGGTTTGTTCAGCCTTGCTGTACAGAAAATCGTTGTTGAGCAGACCTTTCATGTGCTTTAGGTAGTCGGTGGCCATGGTTGTTACAGAGTCTTTTTGCTCTTTAAAGTATTTGTCGCCATTGATGAGATGTGTGATATTGCTTTTAAAATCTTGAAGGATGCATATCTTGCCCAATAGCGATATTTCATTGTTTTTGAATAGTGCGGTGTCGTTTGATGCCTTGATTGAGTCATTTTCGGTTTCGCTACGCCGTAAATCTATTCCATTCGTGAATACATGGTCATATTTGTATCTGTTGAATATAGGCCAAATGCTTGCACAGTTCATCCAAAAACAGTCGTTTTCAGGAATGTTCCGGAAAAACTCGTTTGACTTTTCTGTGGTTATTTTCTTGGATATTTCATCCATGGAAGATTGATAGTCATCATATTTAATGGTATTAGATGCTAATGTTGAATAAAACTTGTTTTCTTCTTCCATTCTCATTTCCATTCTATAGTCGAGGAACCATCCAATTGAACCATCGAGTGTCATTTTGTATAAAGCATATTGGTATTCAAAAGCGGTGAATTTGTTTTTGGTTGCCAAATAGTTGACATACTCTTTCTCTTTTTCAAGCAAGGCACTCATCTTGTCAACAAACTCATCGTATGTGAGATTCTGTCTGTCTTTCATGAATTCCTTGTATGAGTACATGTTTAAATCCAGAAGTGCACAGTTTTGAACACGCTCAAGTTTGAAGGGTCTCTTGTCGGATAGTTTGAAACGGTATTGTCCATTTGCCAGCATATCCATTGTAAGCGTGTCGCCTGGCTCAAGGTACGTGTATTTGCTTACTGACCATTGTGATGCTTGAATCCGGCCCCACAATGCTTTTGGGTGGTCCAATGTGAACTCTTTCTCAAAGTGGCCGGTTTCGTCAACTTCCACCATTATTGGTGTTTGCTTGCCGGTAAACAGGTCATCGTAATAGAAAGTCATTGTTTCGTAGCCGTCGTTCCTTGTGTAGCCTTCCAATGAGCCTTTCAGCACGGCTTTGCCACTTCTGAAAAAGTTCTTGCGGTATTCGTCAAGTTCAGCCAACTCTTTTTTTGAATATTTGGGTGGCTGTACTTGATATGCGGAATCATGTATTCCGGCAATCTTGAAATTTTCGTTGTAATCTTCCATAAAGTCGAATATATGCGTGTTTATTGGCATAGGTTCAAACCCTATGGTGAGGTCCATTCCTTCGGGTGTGGTGCCGAAATACTCGCCAAAATTCTTTTCCTTGAAGAATTTTGTGTGGTATTCCTTGCCATTCTCGCCTACAAGGACTGCTTCAGGCTTGATGCCAATATTGTAGTATGGCTCGGAACTTGAGAAGTGGAAGGTGAGGACTGTGGCCGTGTCGGTGAAATCAACGCGGGTGACTTTCAACTGACCGTAGTCGTTGTCGGTGTTGCAGACAAAAAAGTCCGGATTTTCAATAGTCCTTGTCTCGTGACTACAGTTCATAAACAGGGCCGAAATGGCCAATAGTGCTAACTTGTTTTTCATTGAAATTTGATATTAGGTTAGTATTCGGAATGATGATTCTCGATTAATCGTTAATAATAAGGTGTATAGTCAGACTCAATTTAATATGTTGTTTGTAACATGTTGCTTGAGGTATAACGTACAAAGTGTTAATATATTGTATGATTATGCCGATTTGTATCTTGCCTGTATCATCCGGTTTGAGCAATTATCCAATCCGTAACGGTTTCATTCCATCCAGCGTCGAATCTTTATCTTCATTGCGTTTTCGACAGGCTTTTCCGATACAAGAGCCAGGTAACCGCCCGCGCCTGCACCGGCAAGTTTCCAGCCTGCCACGTATGGTTTGTATTGGTCAATTACGCTCAATATTTTCTCGTTTGCCATGTTTGGGAACATTCGCACTTGTGCGTCGAACGAGTCAGTGACTGCCTTGCCAAAGGCGGTAAGGTCCTTTGCCATTATTGCATCCCAGCAATGGTCGGCTGAAGATGTCAACGCCACAATGTTATGCTCGTTTATGTCAGTGTTCGACAGCAGGTCGGTGCCTGCCGGACGAGGCCACAGAGTTACCAGGTATATGTGGTCTTCGAGCCATGTCAGAATCGACTCGTCGTTCACACGTTCAATCTTTTCTGGCCAGTAAACGCCGTTGTAGAAGTGGCGGGCAAGTCCTGGAACGCAGATTCCAATGGCGTCTTGAGCTCCCGATATAATTGACCGTCCGGGCTCGTTCTCGTAGCGGAACAACAGTTCGGCCAAACGTTCAGGCTTTTCAAGGGGCAGTTGGTAAGGCCAGAGTTGTTTTGCGGCGTTTCGTGTCGATGTGGACATTCCGCTTCGCTCGTTGTATTCAACTATTGGTTCAAGCGATATGGTGATTCCCCAGCCAGGATGGATTTTTGAAAGGTTTGGTTGGTCAATCCATGTGCCGGCAATGTCGAGACGGTAAGGCAATTGACAACCGGTGCCACCTCGAAGGGCTGTTGTGGAGCGGGTTGGCAGACCTGCTTCCGGAATACGCTTCAGCACAATGTATTCAATGCCGAGTTCGTTGCACAGTTCGGCTTTTGCAGGCGAGTGTCCGTCTTCGTTTACCACGTAGCGGTCGGGTTTGAGTTGTTTCAGTTCATCGACAAAATCAAGAATGCCGTTGCCACTGTTTATCCAAGCATCTTTTACATATCTTATTGATTTGACCATATACAGGCGTTCCTGCTCCGAATTGACAGTCTCACGCCCTTTTAGTTGCCTTATTGTTTCGTCAGAGCCAATTCCAACATATAGGTCGCCATACTGCGATGCCTCCTTGAAGAACGCTACATGTCCGCTGTGTAGCATGTCGTAACATCCTGATACAAAAACTTTCATCCTTTGTTGTGGTTTTATTTGAACAAATTCAAATGTGGTGATTTTTATTGTAATGAAACTACTTGTTGCTTGAAAAAAAGACACGTTTTGTGTGCAATTGAAATATTTCAACAAAAATCATCAATAATGCACAACAATCATTGTGGTATTGAACGTTTATATACCTTTGTATTAGGGAATAAAACTATGGCGATTCGTAAATTCATCGTTTTTCTTTTGATGCTATGTCCGATGTTGGCGTTGGCGCAACGTCGTAGTGCACATAGAATGCCAACCGAAAGTTGGGACAGGCAGGTGATAAACCAGTATTTCAAGGAGAATCGGCCTTCAACAATGATTGATTCCGCATTTTTCGATTCATACAGATACCTGAATTGCCAGATGGTTTCCGATACACAAAACATTTCAATGTCAAAAATAATGTCAGTGGTGGAGAGCAATCGTCCTGCCATTGAGTTGGCGTGGTTGCGTACGTTTTATGATACTGTCAGGATTAGAAACGAGCGTTTCAGCCGTGAAATGACCGACAACCGTGTCAAGTGGTACTTGCGTCGTGCTTTGGACACAGCCGATGTCTCGAGCCTAGACTCGTCGTTTATGGATGTGCTTGATGTGCTTGAGGACGGCGTCAACTACGATAGCCTTGTTGCCCTGACCACGCCTTACAGCGACACTCTGGTCAAGGCTTTGCGTAAAAATGTGCAGGATGCATCGGCTTTGCCTGTCTTAGGGCAGATACGTCGCCTGCGCAACGACACAACAGTGTTTTACCTTGTCAATCTTAATGGCGATTCCATACGTTTCAGGCTTTTCAACGGCAGTCCGACGTTAATCCGTACTACAATAAAGGACATCTCGGGCAATGATCAGCCAGTGCTTATCCGCGACATCCAACGCAATTCGTTCCGAATACTCGTTAACAAGTCCGACGAGATTGAAACCGATGATTTTCAGAAGACAAGGCGTTTCTTTTACAACCTTTTGGAAGAGACGCAAAAACGTGATTTGGTCAGACGTGAAATTGTCCCGATTGAAAACCCAAAGCACTGGAGTTCGGGAGGAAAAATCAGCCTTGATGCCACTCAAATGGCGCTTCACAACTGGGCGAAGGGTGGCGACAACACAATTACCATTTTGTCTACATTGGAGTTGTATGCCAATTATTCCAAGGGCCACCATATATGGGAAAATAAGGGCACGTTTAAATATGGCGCCATCAGACAGGGGAAAAAATCGCTCAGGACTAATGAGGATAAGATTGACATAACCTCGACTTATGGCTACAAGGCATTTGAAAAATTCTATTACAGTGCTCAGCTGAACTTCAAGTCACAGTTTGCGCCTATTTATTCGTACAATGAAAACACCAAGACGGCCTTGATGTCAAAATTCATGGCGCCTGCCACATTGACTTTTGGCGCTGGTTTCGAGTACAGGCCCAATCAGCGCAATGTCCTTTCGGTATCGCCATTGTCGTCAAAAAACACGTTTGTGGCCAGCGACACAGTCAGCCACAGCAAGTATAATGTCGAAGAAGACAAATATCTGCGTAGTGAGACAGGTTTGAATGTCAAGTGGACATACAAAGTCAAGTTTTGGAAAAACATTGAGGTGAATTCGGTTGCCGAGTTCTTCTCGAATTATTTTGAGAAACCACAGAACGTCGATGTTGACTGGAACCTCGAACTTGTATTCCCAATCAACTACTACGTGCGTGCAACAATCACCACTGAAATGATTTACGACGACGACCAGGAAATCCCCGTCAAGAACGATGCGGGGAAACAGATAGGTACAACCAAAGGCTTGCAATTCAAGGAACTGATGAAATTAGGCGTGGTGTTTAAGTTCTAGAATGATTCGTTGTTTTTTTTGTTTCCTTATGTATTGTCTAACAAGAGTGTGAATGCTCTTTGCATTAAGAACCCTTTCTTGTGTTATTTTATTAAAATCCGCAGTAGTGTTGCGGAATTTCATTGAAAATCCGCAGTAGAATTGCGGAATTTCATCGAAAATCCGCAGTAATGTTTGAATATTTCCTATCTTTGTCGTGGTAATAATTGGGACTATATGATTAAACGAAAGTTGCAAATATTTGAGGATGAGAGTGTTTTTCTGTTTGGTGCGCGTCAAACAGGAAAGACAACATTGCTGATGCAACAGTTTCCTGATGCCATTTATTACGATTTGCTGGATACAGATTTGCTGTTTCGTTTGAAACAACGGCCTTCGCTGTTGCGTGAAATGCTTGAAGGCAAGCCAGATGGAACTCTTGTGGTAATTGATGAAATACAGCAGGTCCCTGAATTGCTCAATGAGATACATATGCTTATCAGCAGAAAGGGCTTCAGGTTTGTGTTATGTGGCTCAAGTGCAAGGAAACTGCGTCGGCAAGGTGTGAATACTTTAGGTGGCAGGGCAGTACCCCAATACCTTTTTCCTTTTGTAAGTGCCGAAGTTCCCGATTTTAATATCGATAAAGCGGTCAACAACGGAATGATGCCAAGAAATTATCTTTCAGCAAATCCTCATAATCTGCTTAAGGCGTACGTGTCGGTATATTTGAGGGAGGAAATCCAGGCAGAGTCGTTGGTGCGTAATCTGAAAAATTTCGCAAGATTTTTGGAGGTGTCTGCCATTACTGACGGCGAGATGGTGAATTTCCAAAACATTGCACAGGATTGTGGTGTAAGTGCCAATACTGCAAAGGAATATTTTCAGATACTTGAAGATACGCTTTTGGGATTTTTTGTGCCCGCTTACACTAAAACAGTGAAACGCAAGGTGGTGCAGGCGCCTAAATTCTACCTGTTCGACGTTGGTGTCACCAATTACCTTTTGGGGCGCCACGAGTTGAAACGTGGCAGTGTGGAATATGGACATTCGTTTGAACACTTTGTTGTGCAGGAACTGATTGCTTATTTAAGTTACACCGACAACGAAAACAAGATGTCATATTGGAGAACCTATACGCAAATTGAAGTGGATGTTGTATTGGGTGACGCTAAGGTGGCAATAGAGATTAAGTCGGCTGAAGAAATTATGAATAAGCATTTGAAGGGTCTGAAGGCATTTCGTGATGAACATCCAAATGCAAGGCTCATTGTTGTCTCACTCGATAAACTTACACGCATAGCCGACAATATTGAAATCATTTACATATATGATTTCTTGAAAATGCTGTGGAATGGACAGATAATATGACGGCTAAATTGTACAAGCATTGCTCTGCCGACGACGAAAATGTTATGAGGCAGGCGTGGTGTTCAAGTTCTAGAATGAATGCCTTCCGCAACAAAAAAAACGGGAATGAAACACCGTTTCATTCCCGTTTTCTGTTGCAGTAGCGTGTCGCTAATTCAACATCATCTCAACAGTTCCAATGCTGTCAGTGCGTTTGGCTTTGTGAGCCTTTGCAAACGCCATTATGTTCTTTATTGCGTTGTCCGACGGACTGAACTTCTCATTCACGCAATTGTCTAAAAATGATTCGGCCTCATTGCCGATTTGTACTTTGTTGAGTTTAAAAATAATAGTAGAACGTTTCGCCATAGGCAGTAAGATTTGTAATAGTTGCAAGTTGAAAACGCAGTTTTTACACAAATATTTTGTCGTTGAGAAAAAAAATATTCGGAAAAAATCAATTTCTTTTTGTGCCAATCATAAAAACAGCATCAATATG
>CALABN010000262.1 GCA_937885735.1 uncultured Bacteroidota bacterium
GAGGATCTCCACTATACTGTTTTTTTGTTTTAATTAAAAATTCAATTGGATTTAAATAATCAATATCTGCTTCTTTTAATAGTTCAAAAAAATCTTCTCTATTTTTATGAGGGACTCTTTCAGAGATAAATGTTGGCATAATGTTTTTTGTCTGGTTTTCAGTAACATCATTGTGATAGTCAGACAATATTGACTGAATTACGGAACGTTTTTTTTGTAAAGTCGGCACAAAAGTGAAGCATTTTTGAAATCATTAGGCTGCCAACTACGCACAATGGCACCGAAACAGCCAGGTATACCATTCCTGACGGGTCGAACATAAGATATGGCAGGAACAGTTTGCAAAGTATTGTGAAAATAGGCGAGAACAGAAATATAGGCAAGGTCTTTTGCCCCAAGCGTTGGGCCTTTGTCTTGATTGTGTCTGGCAGCACTTTGTATATAAACAGTATGAAGCTTATCGCAAGATATACTATCATTATGCCGCCTGATGTGGCTCTGCTTAGGTTTTCTTTGTTGGCAGCAAGCAGTATTAACGCTATGATGGCCAGCCACGATGGCTTGAAGATGTCAAGAAATGATTTTCCGCTTCTCCGGATGGCTGCTCCTGCCAAAAAGTACATTGAATTTGAAAACGACATTGACTTTGTGGTAGATATTGCGTAAAAGATCAATCCTGTAATAATTACTGTGCTGATTGTGTCAAGCTTTTCAAATTTGCTTATTATGTAATATATAATGCTGCATATGAAGAGCGTTTTTAAATACCAATATGGTCCAAGTGGATGAAGAAACAGTTTGTTTAGAAAAACGCTTGCTGTAAGGTTTTCAATATGTTCGTTTATGGGAAATATTGATGCCATTGCTATGTAGCCGCTTTCCATAATCATATATGGAATTGCAATTGCCAGCATCGACTTTGCAAATGCCCTTGCCTGTTTCCCCGTGTTCATCAGGTATCCGGAAATGATTAGGAATCCAGGCATATGAAAAGTGTAGACAAATTGTTTTGCGTATGGATGCGTTTCGTTGATATAGACTAGATGGAACGATATCATCAACAAGATAAGTATGCATTTGATGAAGTCGAGCTCCTCTATTCGTTTTTGTGTTGATGCCGCTTTGTCCATATTGAATGATTATGTGGCGCAATTTATAAAAAAATGCAAGATTTATTAATGCGCCAGTGTTGTTGTCCAATGTGCTTTTGCCATTTAAAAAAGTATCTTTGCGGTGAATTGAAAAAATGTTGATATGGAGATAACAGCAGCACAAGTTTTTGGGGTATTGCGTTCGGTGGTTCATCCCGAACTGCAGAAGGACATCATTCAGCTGGGAATGGTGCAGGGCCTCGAGATTGACGGAAACAACGTAGCCTTTACATTGCTGATAGGCAAGAAGGAGAGAACCAACATAGCATTGTTGAAGCAAAACTGTGTCGATGCGCTTGAAAAGTCGTTGCCTGGAATTGGAGTCCGGGGCAATATCAAGGTTCAGGCCAAGGCCGAAACCGAAGAAGATGAGAAGAACGGCTTGCGCAATGTCAAGAATATCATTGCCGTTGCATCGGGCAAGGGCGGTGTAGGCAAGTCAACCGTAGCTGTTAACCTGGCTGTCGCATTGGCACAGAAAGGGGCAAAGGTGGGCCTTGTCGATGCCGACATCTACGGACCTTCAATACCGTTGATGTTCGATTTGCCGGATGCCAGACCAATGGCTAACGACGAGCAGATGATTGTGCCTGTTGAAAAATACGGTGTCAAGTTACTTTCCATAGGTTTCTTTGTCAATGCAAAGGATGCGCTTGTATGGCGCGGACCAATGGCTAGCAGCGCACTAAAGCAGATGATTATGGAAGCCGCTTGGGGCGAGCTCGACTATCTGCTTATCGACATGCCTCCCGGAACCGGCGACATTCATCTTGCACTTATCCAGATGCTAGCCATTACGGGCGCGGTAATTGTCAGCACACCTCAGGATGTGGCTCTTGCCGATGCGCTAAAGGGGATGAACATGTTCCGCAACGAGAAGATAAACGTGCCTGTGCTAGGTTTGGTCGAGAACATGGCTTGGTTCACGCCTGCCGAATTGCCAAACAACAAGTATTACATATTTGGCAATGGCGGATGCAAGCGGTTGGCAGAATCGGAAGGAGTCCGTCTGCTTGGCCAGATTCCGTTGGTCCAGAGTGTTCGTGAGGGTGGCGACAACGGTCAGCCTGCCGCCATCGACAGCAACACCATCACTGGCAGTTACTTCCACGCTTTGGCCGACAATGTCATTGAAGCCACCGATTTCCGCAACCAAAACTTTGCCGCAAGTCACAAGGTTGAGGTTAAGAAGAAATAGCATAAGAATTGAGCAACAAAAAAGGCTGTCTAATGGACAGCCTTTTTTGTTATTAAATAATAGTATATTTGATGTGATGTTTTAAATATTTAATAACCATAATATAAATCATGAAAAAATTTTCTATGCTATTGACAGGTTTTGCCATGTCAGTTTGTCTAATGGTGTCATGCACAAGCAAATCTACATTTACCATCAATGGTGTTGTGTCGGATGATGTCGCCGATTCAGTATTCTATATCTATTTGGCCGATGAAAATCAGAACATTCCTGACGAGCCTTCCGATATATTGTACGTTAAAGACAAAAAATTCATTTTTACGGCTAATGTCTCTGAACCTCGTTTTTTGGACATTTATAATTCAGAAAGGATAATAAATTCATTGATACTCATTCCTGGTTCTACAATGAATATCAATGTTGGTGAATATAGTTGCCACGTATCTGGAAGCCAATTTTATCAGGAGTGTGGTACCTTCTATGCGTTCCGCGATGACCTTTCTGAAAGAATGAATGATTTGGCACGTACAATAGATTCCATTATTGAAATTACGGGAGATAAATCCATGTGTGATTCTCTAATCAGTCAGTATTATGAAATGGCGTCTGAAGATAAGCCTTTTGTTCATGAGCACAAGAATATGGAAGGCGTTTTGGTGGCATCGGCCTTGTGGGGTGGATTTCGTGTTGGTGACTTTTTCGACAGCACAAACATGAATATTAGAAATGGACGCCTGAAGGCGATTTTTGATTCGTTAGAAGAAAGAGAAAAGGCAGAGGATGAATATAATGCTCAGTTGGAGATAAACAGGGCCGAAGTTCAAACGGGTATGATGTTCAAGGATTTTGAGGTGAATTATGATGGCAACATACGGAAACTCTCAGATTATGTGGGTAATGGAAAATATGTGTTTGTCGATTTTTGGGCAAGTTGGTGTGGACCTTGCGTGGCGGCAATGCCAGGTCTTATCAACATATATAACAAACACAAGGGTGACAATTTTGAAGTTGTTGGCATCGCAGTTGACGACAAGCCGGAAGCGGCTCAGCGAGTGTTGAATGAATTGGGTGTGATTTATCCTACGTTTATTCATTCCACAGAAGAGGCTGCATTGCTATATGCCATTAATGGCATACCATATTACTACTTGTTTGGACCCGACGGAACCATTTTGGATCAAGGAATTGTTAATCAAAGCGAAGAGTGGATGGAGTCAAGAATCATTCAATTTATGAAATAGAACTGTTTTGTGGATATCAAAAAAGGCTGTCCAACGGGCAGCCTTTTTTGTCGTTATAAGTGGAGTTGCTTTTCTACAGATACAAATCCAGCATTTTCTTCATCTCGTCGGCGACGGCTTTTGCGGCTTCGCCAGCCTTTTGGGCAAAGTTCTCGGTGTTGTCGGCATAGATGATGGCGCGGCTTGAATTGACAATCAGTCCGCAATTTCTGTTCATCCCGTATTTGCATACTTCCTCGAGCGAGCCGCCTTGTGCGCCAATGCCAGGCACAAGCAGGAAGTGGTCGGGCGCAATCTTGCGGATGTCCTCAAACAGACGGCCTTGGGTTGCACCTACCACGTACATCATATTGTCGGCATTTGCCCAATTCTGTGAAGTGCGCAGGACTTTCTCAAACAGGCGTTCGCCGTAGGTGTCCTGAGTCAGTTGAAAGTCGTGTGAGCCTTTGTTGCTTGTCAGCGCAAGCAGAATGACCCATTTCCCCTCGTACGAAAGGAACGGACTTACGCTGTCCTCGCCCATATATGGCGCAACGGTCACCGAGTCGATGTCGAGTTCCTCAAAGAATGAGCGGGCGTACATTGCGCTTGTGTTGCCTATGTCGCCACGTTTTGCATCGGCTATTATGAATTGGTCGGGGTAGTTGGCTTTCAGGTATTTGATGGTCTTTTCAAATGATATCCAGCCTTTTACTCCCATACTCTCGTAGAATGCGAGGTTTGGCTTGTAGGCTATGCAGTAGTCGGCTGTCGCGTCAATGATGGCCTTGTTGAATGCAAATACAGGGTCCTCGTTGGTCAAAAGATGTTGCGGGATTTTCTTTAAATCGGTGTCGAGACCAACGCAAAGGAATGATTTCTTGCGCTTTATGTTTTCGAAAAGTTCAGTACGTGTCATAATTCTTAAAGTCTTTATTTGATACATTTTACAATAGCCGTTGCCTATAGGTCGGCTTCTTTCAGTCGTTCGGCGTTTTCAGCCACAATCAGGTGGTCGATGCAGTCCTGTATGTCGCCATTCACAAATGCGTCGAGGTTGTAGATAGTGTAGTTGATGCGGTGGTCGGTGATGCGCCCTTGCGGATAGTTGTAGGTGCGAATCTTTGCCGAACGGTCGCCTGTGCTCACCAATGTCTTGCGTCGGGATGCTATGTCGTCGATGTACTTTTGGTGCTCCTTGTCGTAGATGAACGTACGCAGGCGGCTCAGGGCGCGTTCCTTGTTCTTTGGTTGGTCGCGGGTTTCGGTACATTCTATCAGTATCTCGTCAACCTCGCCGGTGATTGGGTTCTTCCAGTTGTAGCGCAGACGTACGCCGGATTCAACCTTGTTTACGTTCTGTCCACCTGCACCGCTTGAACGGAAGGTGTCCCATTTAATCTCGCCCTCGTTAATCTGTACGTCGAACTCGTCGGCTTCAGGCAGGACGGCCACGGTTGCCGCCGATGTGTGAACACGGCCTTGTGTCTCTGTTGCAGGTACTCGCTGTACGCGGTGAACGCCCGACTCGTATTTTAGGATGCCGTAAACGCCTGTTCCGGTAACGCGGGCCACAATTTCCTTGTATCCGCCAGCGGCGCCCTCGCTGCAACTTGATATTTCAAGTTTCCAGCCCTTGGTCTCGCAGTACTTGGTGTACATTCGGAACAGGTCGCCGGCAAACAGTGCGGCCTCGTCGCCACCCGTTCCGCCACGTATTTCCAGAATGGCGTTCTTGTCGTCTTCAGGGTCCGATGGCAGAAGCAGCAACTTTATTTCTTCCTCCATAGGGGCAACTTTCGGCTCGTTTTCGTCGAGTTCCATTTTTGCCATTTCGCGCATCTCTTCGTCCTTCTCGGTGTTGAGGATTTCGCGTGCTTCGTCAATGTTTGATACTAGGGTCTTGTATGCCTTGTAGACATCGACTATTGGCTCAAGGTGCTTGTATTCCTTGTTGAGTTTTACGAATCGCTTGACGTCGGCAATCACTTCGGGGTCGGTTATCTGCTGTGACGTTTCCTCAAAGCGGATGCGTATCGCCTCCAATTTGTCGAGTAATGTGTTTTCTGATGCCATTTTTTATATGTCTCTGTTATTTAAGCAATGTTATTAACTAAAAAAGGACAATCCACGTCCTTCTAAAAACGCAAATTGTCCTTGTATGTGTGTGAGTACCTAATACTCGAATGTTCCAAATTCGCTCTTGATTGTCAGGCTTGTGATGTCGTCAGCCTCAATGCGTCCGATAACCTGTGCATCGATGCCGAATGACTTGCTTATCTCTATCACCTTTTGTGCGTTGGCAGGGTCGAGATATACTTCCAGACGGTGTCCCATGTTGAAGACCTTGTACATCTCTTTCCAGTCGGTGCCGCTTTGCTCCTTTATGGTGCGGAACAATGGAGGAACAGGGAACATATTGTCCTTGATGACCTTGCAGTTGTCGCCTACGAAGTGCAGTACCTTGGTCTGCGCGCCGCCGGTGCAGTGCACCATACCGTGAATCTCCGAGCGGGGCACGAGGTCGAGCATACGGCGCACGAAGGGTGCGTAGGTGCGGGTGGGGGAGAG
>CALABN010000263.1 GCA_937885735.1 uncultured Bacteroidota bacterium
CTTGAAGCCACACAAAAGGCTGGATTATGCGGAATGGATATGCCTCGCCGACTTGGCGGACTGAACTTCCCGATAGTACCATACCTTATGGTTGCCGACATAGTATCGCGCGCCGACGCCGGATTCGAGAACCTATGGGGCCTGCAAGACTGCGCCGAGACAATCTACGAGTTCGCCAGCGACGAACAGAAGGAACGCTACATACCACGCATCTGCGCAGGCGAGACAATGTCAATGGACCTGACCGAACCCGATGCAGGCTCCGACCTTCAGTCTGTCACACTCAACGCAACATTCAGCGAGGCCGACAACTGCTGGTACCTGAATGGCGTAAAACGATTCATCACAAATGGCGATGCCGACATTCACCTAGTTTTGGCACGTTCCGAAGAAGGCACACACGACGGCCGTGGCCTTTCAATGTTCATTTTCGACAAGCGCAACGGCGGGCACACTGTGCGTCGCATCGAGAACAAAATGGGCATAAAGGGCTCGCCTACCTGCGAGATTGTGTTCCGCAACGCAAAGGCCGAACTTTGTGGCGAACGTCGTTTGGGACTGATAAAATACGTAATGTCGCTTATGAATGGCGCACGTTTGGGCATAGCGGCACAATCTGTCGGACTGTCGCAAGCCGCATACTACGAGGCTCTATCCTATGCCAAAGACCGCCAGCAGTTCGGGCATCCTATCATAGAATTCAGTGCCGTTGCCGAAATGCTGAAGACAATGAAGGCAAAACTCGACGCCAACCGTGCAATTCTTTATGAAACAGCACGTTTTGTCGATATGTACAAGATTTTGGAAGACATTTCAAAGGAACGAAAACTCACGCCAGAGGAACGCCAAGAGGCAAAGAAATACTCACGGCAGGCCGATGCCTTCACTCCTCTCGCAAAAGGTTTGGGCAGTGAATTCGCAAACCAAAACGCCTACGACTGCATTCAGGTTCACGGCGGTTCTGGATTTATGAAAGACTACACTTGCGAACGTCTGTACCGCGACGCACGCATCACAAGCATTTACGAGGGAACCACACAACTTCAGGTTGTAGCAGCAACACGTTACGCAACCACTGGTTTTTATTTGAATATGATGCAGGAATATGCCGCGCAACCCGTCAATGCCGACCTTCAGCCAATGCACGACACTCTGGCCAAAATGACTTCCGAATATGAAGATGCCGTCAAATACGTCACCGAAAAGGAATCACCAGAATTCATTGACTTTCACGCTCGCAGAATGGTTGAAATGGCAGGATACACCATTATGGCCTACCTATTGATGATTGACACCAACCGCGATGCAATGTTCCGCGAGTCTGCCGAATTCTTCCTGAAATTCGCACGCACGCAAAACGCCATGCGCGCTATGTACATCAAGGAATCTGTCATTGCCGACATTGACTCTGTCAAGAAGTTTTAAGGTGGGTTCTATAAATTGATTTCAAGAGATTTTTGAATTTTTTATCGAGTAGATTTATGGACGGAAGGAGGATACAGTGCGGGCACTGTTGAC
>CALABN010000264.1 GCA_937885735.1 uncultured Bacteroidota bacterium
ACAGGGAGATCGTTTTTCCCTCCAAGTGGATATTGCTGGCGATTTTCAAAAGAAAGATATGAAGAACTAGTTAAAGATAATCGAATTTGGTTTGGCGCAAATGGATCAAATTCACCTGTTCCGAAATTGTTTTTAACCGAAGTACAAGACGGTGTGACTCCTATGACTTTGTGGACGTTTAATGAAGTAGGACACGGACAAGAGGCTACAAGAGACTTTAGAACACTAATGGGTGGGTCGGTTTTTGCCAATACCAAACCACTCAGGTATATGTCAAGATTCCTTACTATTGGTTCGAATAGTGGTGATATCATTTTAGATTTCTTTTCAGGCTCCGCCACCACCGCCCATGCCGTAATGCAGCTCAATGCAGAAGACAACGGCAACCGTAAGTTTGTCATGGTGCAAATTCAAGAGGAAACACCCAAGGATAGTGAGGCTTATAAGGCTGGGTACAAGAACATCTGTGAGATTGGCAAAGAACGTATCCGTCGTGCAGGTAAGAAAATCAAAGAAGAGCATCCTAAAGCCAAAGATCTTGATATTGGCTTTCGAGTATTCAGAGTTGATAGCAGCAACTACGAGGACGTGGAACGAACACCCAAAGACTTGAATCAAAGTCAGCTGGATTTGTTTTCCAACAATATCAAGGCAGACCGCTCGGACCTCGACTTGCTCTTTGGCTGTATGCTTGACTGGGGTGTTCAGCTATCGATGCCGATGAAGACGGAAGAGGTTGAGTGCAAGAAGGTCTATATTGTCAATAAAGGCGACCTCGTGGCCTGCTTTGCCGAGAAGGTCACTCCGGCCGTAGTGGAGAAGATGGCTGCTTATGAACCTATCCGTGTCGTCTTCCGCGACAGCTGTTTTGAGAATGATGCCGACAAAATCAACATCTATGAGATTTTCAAGCAAAAGTTAGGCTGGAGCGACCAAGACGCAGTTAAGAACATCAGAGTGATTTAGGCTTATGAAGATAAAGTATAAACATCAGCAGTTCCAAACCGAAGCAGTCCGCTCCGTGGTGGATGTCTTCAACGGGCAGCCTAAGAGTGATGGCCTGAGCGACCATATTGTCGATCCAGGAAAGGATAGAACGCTCATACAGACGAAAGGATTCGGCAACAAGAGCGTCGTCCTCACTTCTGATACTATTTGTGAGAATGTTCGTGCTATTCAGATGGAGCAAGGACTGAAGCCTGTAGATGCGCTTCAAGAATTAGCGGACGTAGGTATGGCGTTCACAATCGAGATGGAGACAGGTACGGGCAAGACCTACACCTATATCAAGACCATGTATGAACTCAATGCTCGGTATGGCTGGACGAAGTTTGTTGTCATTGTTCCCAGTATAGCCATCCGTGAAGGCGTTTTGAAGAGTTTCGAAAGTATGCAGGAACACTTCGCTCAAGAGTACGACGGCAAACGAATGCAGTATTTTGTCTATGACTCAAAGCAACTCAGTAAGATTGATGCTTTTGCCAGCGATGCGGGTATGCACGTCATGATTATCAACACACAGGCCTTCAACTCTTCGTTTGACGAAGCGAAAAGTACTGGCAAAAAAGCAGACAAGGCAGCCCGTATCATCTTTGACAAACGTGATGAGTTTGGCAGCCGACGCCCTATCGATGTGCTCAGCAATTGCCATCCTATTATGATTATAGATGAGCCGCAGAGCGTGTTGGGAACAAATAAAGGGAATAAGACCCGCCAAGGTTTGGCAAGTTTCCAACCACTTTTTACACTGCTATATAGTGCCACGCACAGGAAGGAGGATATCTACAATATGGTGTACCGACTGGATGCCATAGATGCCTATAACTTGAAACTGGTGAAGAAAATAGAGGTGAAAGGTATCACTCAGATTGGTACTACAGCCACACACGGATATGTCTATCTGGAAAAAATCATCATCAGTCAAGGTAATCCGCAAGCCCGCATCAGCTTTGATGAGAAGACGGCTACAGGCATCAAGCAGATAAGCAAGGTGGCTGGCGAAGGCTTTGACCTTTATGAACAAAGCAAAGGACTGAAAGAATATCAAGATAATTATAAGATTGAGCGTATTGATGGACTTAATGGCGAAGTCCGTTTTATTAATGGCTTAGTCTTGCATGAGGGTGAGTCTGTAGGTTCTGCTAACGAAGATTATCTGCGCCGTATTCAGATTCGAGAGACAATCCGCACTCATTTGGAACGCGAACGTCAGTTGTTCGGCAAGAAGATTAAAGTGCTCAGCCTGTTTTTCATAGACCATGTTGATAGTTATCGTTTGTATGAAGATGGCACAACGAGGAATGGCAAATTTGCCGAGATGTTTGAAGAAGAATATATCAACGTCTGTAATGAACTGCAGCCTACATTCGGTGATGAAGCATATCTGAAGTATCTCTCTGACCCTAAGAATGCCTCCACTAAGGTGCATCAAGGTTATTTCGCCATGGATAAAAAAGGGAAAGCAGTTGACTCTGGTAATAAAGAAGGAGAGAATGAAGAGCGAGCCTTCGACCTTATTATGAGGAACAAAGAAAGGCTTCTGTCGTTCGATGAGCCTGTCCGTTTCATCTTCTCGCACTCTGCTTTGAAGGAAGGTTGGGATAATCCTAATGTATTTCAAATATGCACTTTGAAGGATACAGGTAATGAGATGAAGAAGCGACAAGAGGTCGGACGTGGTATGCGGCTGTGTGTAAACCAAAATGGCGAACGCCAAGATGCCGAGGTGTTAGGCCAGGAACATGTCTTCGACACCAATGTTCTTACAGTTATTGCCAGCGAAAGCTATGAGAAGTTTGCAACGACGCTCCAAACTGAAATGGCGAAAGCCTGTGCGGATCGTCCTATCATAATCACACCGAATCTCTTTGAAGGCAAGGTATATACAAAGCCAGATGGTACAAATGGCAAATTTGACCTCAGTCAGGCACGCACCATCTATAATACTCTTATTCGAAAAGGCTATGTAAATGATGATGGCGCATTGACATCGAAATATCATGATGATAAACGAAATGGCAAACTTGACTTTGATGGTGTAAGTAACTTGAAAGATGGCATTATTGCTGCCCTCAATACAGTCTTTGATCCATCGTCGATTAAACTAGAGGATGCACGAAAGGCTAAGGCTGCCACATTCCAAAAGTCGAACTTTGACAAGAAGGAATTTCAGGAACTTTGGAAGAGTATCAATATGCGGACATACTATCAAGTGGACTTTCAATCTTCGGAACTCGTGGGGAAGGCTAAAAAAGCCTTGAACGATAATTTGAAAGTGTCAGAGGTGCGTATTGTTGTTCAGAGCGGCTCTCTGGATGATGTGCGTGATAAAGAGTCTCTCACGGCAGGAACGGCTATGACGGCAGGAAGTAGTCGTACAATATATGTGACAGAGGCTTTGGGAGAAGTAAAATATGACCTTATTGGTAAGTTGGTATCGGCTACAGGACTAACTCGTAAAACCATCGTGGAAATCTTGAAGGGAATCGAGCCCCGTACTTTTGAATTGTTTAAAGCCAATCCAGAGGAATTTATCATTAAGGCTGGTTTGATTATTAATGATTGCAAGGCTCTTTCTGTTATTGAACATATTGAATATAAGAAGATGGACGGTACATTCTCAACAGATATTTTCACAGAGAATATGCTTCGTGGAAAGCTTGGTGTCAATGCTATCGAATCAGCGAAGTCGCTCTACGACCTTGTTGTGCTGGACAGCATGGGTACAGAGAAAAGCTTTGCTGAGTCCTTGGAGCAAGAAGATGATGTGGTGGTATATACTAAATTGCCAAGTGGGTTCTATATCAACACACCTATGGGGAAATATAATCCTGACTGGGCAGTTGCGTTTAAGGAAGGAACTGTGAAACATGTCTATTTCGTTGCAGAAACTAAAGGGAATGACTTGCAGACCAGCCAACTTAGAGGCTCTGAGGAAAGCAAGATTGAATGTGCTCGTCGTCACTTCAAGGCTATAAGTGATAATAATGGATATATCTATGATGTGGCGAGAGACTATAGTTCTTTGTATGATATTGTCACAAAATGACCCACTTCTGGCTGCCAACCCATCGAACTCTCACCAACCGATGAGGTGCGGTGAATGTGATTGCTATTTTAAAGTGTGTGATTGAACATTTACAGAAAAAAAAACAGGCTGGAATTAAAATCCAGCCTGTGATTGCGGAGGGCTCCGCGTTAGCAACTATCTATTTATATGAAGAAAAACCTTTGTCTTTTTTTTTCTTTCTGATGACGATGTAAAAGTAGTTCGTATATGTATATCAATAGGTTAACGATAGGTTAAAAACTGTTAACGGATGGTTAAAAGTCACGAGCCCCCATCAACAAAAAAAAAGTCCAGCGGAAACCCGTTGGACTTTTTCATATCACCAGAGGTGTTGCGATTACTTGATAATCTGTTCAAGCTTTGATGTTGCTGCGTCAATGTCTTCCTGTGGAAGGTCGAAATTGCGCAAGTCGCCTTGAATGTATTGGTCGTAGGCGGTCATGTCAATCAAACCGTGGCCAGAAAGGTTGAACAGAATTGTCTTTTGCTTGCCTTCTTCCTTGCATTTCTTCGCTTCGCGGATTGCAGATGCAATGGCGTGAGCCGATTCAGGTGCAGGAATGATGCCTTCAGCTTGTGCGAACAGTGTTGCGGCCTCAAATGATTCAAGTTGAGGAATATCAATACCATACATGTAGCCGTCCTTTATCAGCTGGCTGACAATAGTGCCAGCTCCGTGGAACCGCAGTCCTCCAGCGTGAATGTGTGCAGGAGCGAAAGAGTGTCCAAGCGTGTACATAGGCAGAAGCGGAGTGTAGCCAGCCTCGTCGCCAAAGTCATATTGGAAAACACCGCGAGTCAGTTTTGGGCAAGCGGCAGGTTCTGCAGCTATGAATTCGGTTTTCTTGCCTTCAAGCATTGTATGGCGCATGAATGGGAATGTTATTCCGCCAAAGTTTGAGCCACCGCCAAAGCATCCTATCACAATGTCGGGATATTCGCCAGCCATTTCCATTTGCTTCTCGGCTTCCAGTCCGATAATTGTCTGGTGCAGAGTTACATGGTTGAGGAAGCTTCCCAGCACGTACTTGCAGTTAGGTGTTTGCCTAGCCAGCTCCACAGCTTCGGAAATGGCAGTGCCCAGGCTTCCCTGATAAGTAGGGTTGACTGTAAGAATGTCCTTTCCTGCTCTTGTGCTCATACTTGGCGATGCAATCACCTGTGCGCCAAACGTCTGCATTATTGAGCGTCGGTACGGCTTTTGGTGATAGCTGACTTTTACCATATATACAGCCAGTTCCAGGCCGAATATCTTGGCGGCGTATGACAATGCTGTTCCCCATTGGCCAGCGCCTGTCTCGGTAGTTATGTTGGTTATGCCTTCCTGCTTGCAATAGTAGGCTTGTGCCAATGCCGAATTCAGCTTGTGCGAACCAATTGGGCTAACGCTCTCATTTTTGAAGTAGATGTGAGCTGGAGTGTCAAGTGCCTTCTCAAGTCCGTAGGCGCGTACAAGAGGCGTTGAACGGTAGTTCTTGTATTGCTCGCGGACAGGCTCCGGAATGTCAATCCATGTGTTTGTGCAGTCCAATTCCTGCTCTGAGCAGGCGCGGTTGAAAATCTGCGACAGTTCGTCAACCGTGATAGGCTCCTTCGTCTTTGGATTCAGGATTGGCAGTGGCTTGTTTTTCATGTCAGCCACAATATTGTACCATTGTGTAGGTATTTCCTTCTCTGTCAAGAAGAATCGTTTTTGCTTTTCCATTTTTCTTATAATTTTTAATTGTTATTTAATCGGTTTTATGTCAGCCGGCCGAACCAACAAAAAAACCCGCAAGTGGAGTGCTTGCGGGTTTTATATTTTATTACAACAAACCTATGGGCTAATCCTCCACTTGAATATCGGATTGGCGCCACCACCATTGTTTGTTGTTCATGTTGTTCATTTCAGTCGTCTTGTTATTAAAACGATGCGAAATAAATATATTTCGGTGAATGCGCAAAATGATTTTTAATAAATCGTGTCAAATTTCTTGTGTTTCAGGTAAAAAAAAGGCTGTTAGCCTTTGTTGCCGACAGCCTTCAACTAGTTTTATTTATCGTTTACTGTTTTATGAAAATCAGGTTTCGATAATCAGAGCCGGTTATGGTTTTGATTGTGTAAATGCCTTTTGGCAAGGTTGTTATGTCGATTTCGCCATTCGAAAGGCCGGAAGTGAGCAATGTGCCTGCAATGTTGAAAATCTCATAATTGAAAACGCCGTCAATTCCGTTGATGTTCAGCGTGTTGCTAGCCGGGTTCGGGTAAAGTCCGATTCTGTTGGCAGAAGAATCGTTGATGCCGGATATCTTCTTGCTAGGGTCAACTTCGCCTAAAATGGTGATTGTTCCGAATGAAGCGGCGCTCTGCCATGCGTTGTCGGATGTCGAGTTCCATGCAATCTTGTTGTCGCGGCTGCTGCCATCATCGTCGTCGTTAATCATGAATTCAAATCCAATTGCCATGTTTGATTGCACGTCGCATTTGATTGTTGTCCACGGAATTCGTATTTCGGCAACGTATCCATGTTGGTTGGGTGCCACTACGAATTCGATGCCGTTGGTCTTGTATGAAGTTGGAATGGTCTCGATGTGTGACGGACTGTCGTAGTTGAACGACAGTTGCACGTCGTCGTTGTCGTAGGACCCGCCTTTTGAGTTGTTGCAGTCGAAGTACAGTTCTACGTTGTCGTTTTCATAGACATCGCCACCGTCGTTGACGAGTTCATTGTCGGTCACGTCGCAAAGTGCGTAAATGTAGTTTTCGTCCCAAAGCAACTGAACATATCCGCTACAGTCGTTGCTGCCGTTGCCTCCGTTTCCAGTCAGTACGTTGTTGGCGTAAAGTTTCACGGCATTGGCCCATGCCTCGTCAATCTTTCCATCGATGGCGGGGGCAGTCTCGGCCTTTTCGACACCAATTATTGGTGTCTTGACGGTGATGGTAATGGTGTTCGATTTTTTGTATAGTCCGGTGGAGTCGGTGGCAACGGCATATACATTATAAGTGCCGGATTCCATTCCGCTCAAGTTGTATTCGTAAGGTTGTGTGTAGGCGGTTTTTACCTTTATTCCGTTAACAAAGAATTCAACTTTTTCCACGTCGTTGTTAATGTCTTCAACATCAACTTTGACATTGATAGACTCAGGAAGTTCGTCGGCGGAGTATGTGATGCTGCCTTGTGGCTCTGTGATTTTTGCTTTTGGCTGATTAGGGTTCGCAGGCTTCCAACCTTCGTACCAGCGTTCGTAGTTGACGGTGTCCATTTTCGCATAGTTGCTGCCGTCGGTGATGGTGCGAATCATCGTGTTGACGGTTGTGTCGCCGAAGATGAATTTCTGCGCAAATGCTTTCACTGCTTCATTTTCGGCATTGGTGGCGCTGCAGTGTCCGTGTCCGCCGTCGATTACGAATCCGAATCGGTCTTCGATTCCGAATGTCTCATAGATTTTTTCGGCGGCGCGGCAAGTTATGTATGTTGAAAAGTCGCCAAGCCATTCCATGTCGGTGTTGCCCAAAACCAGAAGCGCACGTGGCGCGCACATAGCCAGAATCTCGTGGTGATCGTGAGGCAGAATGTCTTGCTTCCCGCTGAATTGCTGCATGCTTGTCATAAACCACGAATAGTTGGTGTTGCCGATGCCTTCAACGCTCTTTTTGATTTGCTTGCTTGTATAGTCGATGGTTCGCCATGCACTTGCGCCACCGCCACCAGATTCCTGCACAACGGTGAGAGCCACGCGCTCGTCGTATGCTCCGGCAAACATTGCCATCTTGCCAGCATAGGAGCATCCGCTCAAGGCTATATGTTCAAGGTCGACGTTAAGTTGTCCTTTCTCTTTCACAATCTCAAGTCCGTCAATCAGTCGGCTGACACCCCACGCCCATTTGCTATAGTTGCCGTTGTCATAAAGTTCGGGATAAAGGACATTGAATGGGTCGTTTGGATAACGCTTGCTGTCGGATCCGTAGGTTGCCACTTGGTCGTGGCTGAAGGACATTGAAATACATCCGTTGAATAACGATGATAGGCTCGACATCCCCATTGCGATGAATACAGGGTGCGGACCGTCGCCCGAAGGAATTGTCAGATTGGAAGTCAGAGTGGCTATGTTTTCGCCAACTCTTACGGTCACGGTCAGCACGCCGTTTTCAAAATCGGCGTCAACCTGTTCGCGGTCAACTTCGGGTTTTTCGCCAATCTCGTAATACTCCACTTCCGATTTTATCTCGTTGCGGCGTTTCTCCCAATCGGCGAAATCTTCCGAGCGCCCTGAGCCGTCGGACCATGCAAAAGGGTCGGGTAGCATTGCGTAACTTTCCATTTGGTCTGTTGCTAGTTTTGCCGGTTTTGCAAAACTGGCCCCCGAATTTTCGACTGAAAATACATTCGGGATGATCGTGCTTGACACTTGCGACTCGGCATTGACGCCAATGGCCACGGAGCCGAAAATGGCAGTGAATAAAAGTGATCTTGCGTTCATATCTTTATTGTTTTAAAGTTTTTACGATGGCAAGATTCCTGTTTTCTGTCACTTTTATTAGCACAATAATGTCTTTGTGGTGGAATGAATTTAAGTGGTGGAAAAATTACGTTTTACGGAGCATTTTTTTTATTGGCAGTGTGAAGAAAGACATAAAGCCAGATAAAAAATCAGTGTCTGAAATTGAAAGTTCTTGAGTATGCGTGTCGTTAAGGCACAAAAAAAGGAGTCTGTGTGGACTCCTTTTTATTGTGTTGAGGTTAATTCCCTAAAATTTATAGCATACGCCAAGTGCGAACGTGTTGTTGATTTTGTCGAACGACTCGTTGTATTTCAGGCCTGTATTGGCATCGGTCTTCTCCACGGTCACCTTGTCGTATGTCGATAGCATGTAGCCCAAATCGATGTTCAGATTTTTGCCGATGTTGATTCTGCCGCCAAGTCCGAAAGTGTTGGTGTTCAGGCTGAAATCCATGTCGGTTTGGAACTCGTCGGTTGCGCCAGTAATTCCACGTTGATAGCCGCAACTCAATGAAAGCATGCTGTTGATGTCGTATTCCAGGCCCAAGGCGAACTCGTACATGTTGTGGTCGAGCAGTTTCTCGCGGCCTCCCCAGTCAGCCTTCTTGTCTAGGTAGTAGGTGAACGATAGCGATGTGCGGAATTTGTCGGTAATTGAAATGTTGGCACCTGCGGCAAAAATTCCTGGAACGTCTTTCCTGAAGGTGGAATCGTCCTTGAACATGCCGTTGCCGTCGTGTTCGGCGTCCGAGTCGTTTGTCAACTCGATTTTTGTGTTGAACTCGAACCTTGCGGCAAGGTTCAGCCAGTCGGTTGCTTTAAAGTCCAATCCGATAATCGGTGCAACGCCAAGTCCCGACTGCGATGCATCTACTTCCATGCCCGAAGTCGCCGATGCGTAGGCTTTCATTGTGTAATAATTGACAGTGGCCTCTTGTGCTTCTTCTGTCATGCCGGCAGCGGCATATTGGTCGGCGGCGCCTTTCATTGCAGTGGCGGCTTGGTTGAAGAAAGCAGGTGCTGAAATCATGTCGCCTTTCAGACCCATTGCTTCAACCTGCGGGTTGATCTTGATGTTGCGGATGTGACCTTCATACTTGTTCTTGACATAGGTCAGACGCGCACCTACGCTTGCCGACAATTTATCGGTGATGGCGTATGCCGCACCTAACTGTCCAGCGTACATTATGCTTCCGCCTTCAAACTGGATGTCGACATCGTAGCCGGTGGTGGTGTACCCTTTGGCATTTAGTGCCAGTGGAATGGCGGCTATTGATTTCTCAAAAGATGCCAGACCTTTGTCGTAAGTGGCAGAGCCACCGCCACCTATAGGCCCTGCATTTAGCGACAGCGCCAATCGCTCTTTCTTCCACGATGCAAACAGCGTAGGGTAGAAGGGCACAAAAATGTCGCCCTTGTACTCGTGGTTTTTCAAGTACTTCAGGTCGCAGGTGGTGGTGCGTTCCTGAATCGGCATCTGCCAGTCAAACGACAATTTCAGTCCGTCGTCGAGCAAGGCTGTGCCAGCAGGGTTGAAGTAAGCCGCATCGATGTCGATTGCGGCATTGCGCGACTGCGTGCGTACGAATTGCACGCTTTGGTTTGTGTTGGTTAGAATTCCGCCAGCAAAGGCGCTTGAGCCCATCAGGGCAAGGACAGTCAGTCCAAAAAATCGCTTCATAAATATTAGTTTTTAGTTGAATCACATTTGAAACAAAAAACTTGCCATTTTGTTGATGAAAATGCAAATGTTTTGTTGCACCAATTGATTTGTCGGTGGTAGTCAGGTCTTTATTTATGCAAAAAAAATAACGTGGAGTTCCGGTTCATTTTCAACCCCGCGTTGTTGATAAGTCAAAAAAGCAAGCCACACCTAAATATTTATATTTGGCAAAAATTTTTTTTTTCTCGTATGACTAGTTATACTGACGACAACATCAAAACCCTTGAGGGATTGGAGCATGTGCGCTTGCGTCCGGGCATGTACATTGGCAAGCTCGGCGATGGCAACAGTACCGACGATGGCATCTATGTGCTGCTCAAGGAGGTTATCGACAACTCTATCGATGAGTTCCGTATGAATGCCGGTAGCATTATCGACATACGGTTGGCTGACAAGACACTGACCGTGCGTGACTACGGACGAGGCATTCCGCAAGGTAAAATGGTGGCGGCCGTATCCATAATGAACACGGGCGGCAAGTACGACACCAAATCGTTCCAGAAATCAGTCGGATTGAATGGCGTGGGTACAAAGGCGGTCAATGCATTGTCGTCGCAGTTCTCAGTATGGTCGTACCGCGATGGAATGGTCAAGCAGGCCGATTTTGCCGCAGGCAAGCTTGTCAAGGAGTATGACCTTGCACCGACTACCGAAAAGAACGGGACAAAGGTGCAGTTTACTCCCGACGAGGCTGTGTTCGGCCCATTCTCGTACCACGAGGATTTTATCGAGACAATGTTGCGCAACTATTCATACCTGAACACAGGCCTGACTCTTGTGTTCAACGGACAGAAATTCCTGTCGCGCAACGGCTTGCTCGATTTGCTGCAGGAGCGCAACACTGCTGAGCCGCTTTACCCGATAGTGCATCTGAAAGGCCAGGATATTGAAGTTGCCTTCACTCACACCGACCAGTACGGCGAAGATTACTACTCGTTTGTCAATGGTCAGTACACCACTCAAGGCGGTACCCACCAAAGTGCCTTGCGTGAGCATCTTTCCCGTACAATCAAGGATTTCTACCAGAAGAACTTCGAACTTACCGATATACGTGGCGGCATAGTCGCAACAATTGCCATAAACGTAATTGAACCAACATTCGAAAGCCAGACAAAAGTCAAGCTGGGCTCGCCAAATATGGCGCCTGACAAGGACAGCGACGGCAACCCGTATGAATTGAGCGGCGTCAGCGTGAACAAGTTCGTAGGCGATTTCATAAAGAAGGAAGTTGATGATTTCCTGCACAAAAACGCCGATACGGCCAATATCCTTCTGAAGAAAATACAGGATGCCGAAAAGGAGCGCAAACTGCTTTCTGGCGTTCAGAAGAAGGCCCGCGACCTTGCAAAGAAAGTCAGCCTGCACAACGATAAGTTGCGTGACTGCCGCATCCATCTCAACGACCAGAAGCCTGTCTATCCGAAAGGCGTGACCGAAAAATCGGACGACGACGAGAAATTGGACTTGCGCAACGAATCCTCGATATTCCTCACCGAGGGTGATTCTGCTTCAGGTTCAATAACCAAAAGCCGAAATGTCGAGACACAAGCCGTTTTCAGTCTTCGAGGCAAACCGCTCAACTGCTACGGAATGACCAAGAAAGTTGTATATGAGAACGATGAGTTCAACTTCCTTCAAGCCGCACTGAACATTGAAGACAGTCTCGATGACCTTCGATACAACAAAGTGATAATTGCAACCGATGCCGATGTCGACGGAATGCACATCCGCTTGCTTATCATAACGTTCTTCCTGCAATTCTTCCCCGACCTTATTCGTAAGCATCACGTCTATATATTGCAGACACCGCTTTTCCGCGTTCGCAACAAGAAAGTGACCAAATATTGCTATAGCGAGGCCGAACGTGACGATGCCGCCAAGGAGATTGGCTCTACTGCCGAGATTACTCGATTCAAAGGTTTGGGTGAAATTTCGCCTGACGAGTTCAAGAATTTCATCGGAAAGGATATCCGTCTCGACCTTGTCAATATAAAAATGGGCGATAATATTGCCAATTTGCTGACATACTATATGGGCAAGAATACAATGCAACGTCAGCAGTTTATTATTGACAATCTGCGAATTGAAGAAGATTTAGTTGAGGAATAATTTAGGAACATAGCACAATAACGATATTATGTCAGACGAATTTGACAATACACCAATCGACCCAGAGGACGAGCATCTTCAAGATGATGGCCAGGAGTCGGAAATGAACGAGGACGAGGTGACTGAATTTGACGGCGTCGATGAAGTTAAGCCTTTCGAAGGAATAACTAACGACCTGAACAACACGTCGAGCGTCACGGGTATGTACCAGAATTGGTTTCTCGATTACGCTTCGTATGTCATTCTCGACCGTGCCGTGCCTCATATCGACGATGGCTTGAAACCTGTCCAGCGCCGCGTGTTGCACGCTATGAAGCGCATCGACGACGGACGTTTCAATAAAGTTGCCAACATAGTGGGACAGACAATGCAATTCCACCCTCACGGCGATGCAGGCATTTACACTGCGCTTGTCGGCTTGGGGCAGAAAGACTTGCTTATTGATTGCCAAGGCAACTGGGGCAACATTTTCACGGGCGACGGCGCAGCCGCTTCACGTTACATTGAGGCCCGCCTTTCAAAGTTCGCACTTGACGTGGTGTTCTCGCCAAAAATCACTGAATGGCAGTTGTCGTACGACGGCCGAAACCGTGAACCGGTAACACTTCCTGTCAAGTTCCCGCTTCTTCTGTCGCAAGGCGTCGAGGGTATAGCAGTGGGACTGGCGTCAAAAATCCTGCCTCACAACTTCAACGAACTTATCGATGCCAGCATCCTTTACTTGCAGGGCAAGCCATTCGAGATTTATCCCGATTTCCCGACAGCCGGGCTTATCGACGTGTCAAAATACAACGATGGTTTGCGTGGCGGCTCCGTGAGAGTGCGTACACGTATCGAAAAGGTCGATAACAAGTCGCTTATGATTAAGGATGTCCCTTACGGAAAAAGCACGGCGTCACTAATCGACACAATATTGAAGGCTAACGAAAAAGGCAAGATAAAGATTAAGAAGGTTGACGACAACACAGCCGCCGAAGTCGAAATAATGGTTTATCTTCAGCCAGGCGTTTCGCCCGACAAGACTATTGACGCACTCTACGCATTTACCGACTGCGAAATGTCCATATCGCCTAACTGCTGCGTCATCGAGAACGACAAGCCTTGCTTCATAGGCGTTTCCGAACTTTTGCGCCATTCTGCCGACCACACTGTCGAACTTTTGCGCAAGGAACTGTTGGTCGAACTCGACGAGTTGGAGCAGGATTGGAACTTCTCGTCGCTCGAGCGCCTGTTCATCGAGTTGGGAATCTATAAGGACAAGGAATACGAGAATGGCGAGAACTACGAAGTGGTTATCAAGCATATACGCAAGCGAATACAGCCTTACGAGGACAAGTTCATCCGCCCGATAACCGACGACGATATCCGCAAACTATTTGAAATAAAGATGCGCAGGATTCTCAAGTTCTCAAGCGAGGAAGCCGACGAGCATCTGCGTGAACTTGAGACAAATATTGCCGAGGTCAAGAACAACCTTGAACATATCATCGACTACGCCATCAACTATTTCCGCCAGATTAAGAAGAAATACGGCAAGGACCGCGACCGAAAGACCGAATTGCGCAATTTCGACAACATTGAAGTTACCAAGGTCGCCGAATCGAACCAGAAACTCTATTGCAACCGCGAAGAGGGATTCATTGGCACAAGCCTGAAAAAGGACGAGTACGTATGCGACTGTTCCGACATTGACGATGTGATTGTGTTCCGTAACGACGGCAAATATATGATTACCAAAGTGCAGGACAAGAAATTCGTCGGCAAGGACATTCAGCATGTTGCTGTTTTCCGCAAGAACGACGAGCGTACAATCTACAATGTCATCTATCGCGATGGCAAGGCAGGATATGTATATATGAAACGCTTTGCAGTAAAGGGAGTTACACGCGACAAGGAATACGATTTGACACAAGGAAAGCCCGGTTCGAAAATCCTGTATTTCACTGCAAACCCAAATGGCGAGGCCGAAGTAATCAAGATTTACCTTCGCCCAAGGCCAGGTTTGAAAAAACTCATTTTTGAGCTCGATTTCAGCAAGTTGATGATAAAGGGACGCCAAAGCCAAGGCAACATCCTCACTCGTCAGCAGGTTCATCGCATAATCCTCAAGGATGCAGGAGTTTCGACATTGGGCGGACTCAAGATTTGGTTCGACGACGTTGTAATGCGCTTAAGTACCGATGAACGTGCGATTTACGTGGGCGAGTTCCGTGGCGACGACCGAATACTCGTTATCACCAAGAGCGGAACATATCAACTTACCAGTTTCGACCTTACGAACCACTATCCTGAAGATGTGCTCTTGATTGAAAAATACGTGCCAGGCAAGATTTTTACTGCCGTATTTTGGGATGCCGAACAACAATTCTACTATATCAAGCGTTTTGAAATTGCTGATTCAAAGAAGATTGAACCATTCATTTCAGCCGAGGACGGCTCAAAACTTGTGTTGCTCACAAGCCAGCGTTGGCCTCAAGTGCGCATAATATTCGGAGGCAAGCACGCAGAGCGTCCTGCCGAGGATATCAATGTTGATGAGTTTATCGGTGTCAAGGGAGTTGCGGCCAAAGGCAAGCGCCTGACTACATTCGAGGTTAAGGACATTGTTGAAATAGAGCCTATAAAGGAAGAAGAGCCAGAACCGATTGAAGAAGAGATGATTGCCGATGAAGGTCCTGATTTCTCCGATAATAATGATTCGGATGTCCGTCCGCCAGAGACGCCAGGTGAGCAGATGAGCCTGTTCTAAAAAATTGATTATGAGCAAAATCTCTACGCGATTCTATAACGACCAGGAAGTGCGTGCCATTTGGAACGATGAAAAATCCGAGTGGTTCTTCTCTGTGCTCGACGTAGTGGGAGTGCTTAATAATCAGACCGATTACGAAAAAAACAGGAACTATTGGAAGTATCTGAAGGCTAAATTGAAGAAGGAAGGAAGTCAGTTGGTTAGTGTCACTACCCAACTGAAACTTTTGGCTTCCGATGGGAAACGATATAATACAGATGTTATTGATTTTAATGGAGTTGTAGAACTTGCAAAGTCTTTCCCAAACAACAAGGCAAATCAGTTCCTAGATTGGTTTACATACAGCGACGACACCATCGACGGCAAAAGTCGCAAGAAGGCCTACACGCTATTCGAGAGCGAGTTTATTGACAATATCGAGGTGGGCACAGTAAAAGGCTTGCAACAGATTCATTCATACCTGTTTGGTGGCTTGTACGATTTTGCAGGCAAAATTCGAACAAAGACAATTTCCAAAGGCGGATTTACATTCTGTCTTGCCCAATATCTTGAACAAACGCTAATGGACATCGAGCGTATGCCCGAAAACACTTTCGAGCAGATTGCCGACAAATATGTCGAGATGAACGTGGCTCATCCATTTATGGAGGGAAACGGCCGTAGCACACGCATTTGGCTCGATTTGATTCTGAAAAAGAACCTGAAAAAATGCATCGATTGGAGCAGGATAGGCAAGTACGATTATCTGCACGCAATGGAAATCAGTCCTGCAAATAGCGCGCCAATAAAGTCGTTGCTGAAGACTGCCCTGACCGAAAAAATCGATGACCGCGAAATATTTTTGAAAGGCATTGATTATTCATATTATTACGAAGAAATTTGACGCATTGAAATCGCCAAGTCGCGATACATAAATTATACAAGAAATGCTGATTTATCTGATTGGTTATATGGGCGCTGGCAAAACCACTTACGGCAAGCGCCTGGCACACGACATCAACTACAAGTTCATCGACCTTGACCAAAAAATCGAAGCCGATTTCGGAAAAACCATTTCCGAGATTTTCGCCGAGAAAGGCGAATCGGAGTTCCGCAAGATTGAGCGCGATGCAATGATGCAGACGTTCGGCCTCGAAAACACAATAGTGGCCACAGGCGGAGGCACACCGTGCTTCTTCGACAATATGGAGCAACTCAACGCACACGGCGCCACATTGTACATCGAATTGTCGCCCAAAAGCCTGGTGTGGAATCTTCTCAACTCACATAAAGACAGGCCATTGTTGCACAATAAGACCTATGAGGAACTTGTCGCATACGTCGAGTCGACATTGCAGAAGCGCCTGCCATTCTACACGCAGGCCAAGTATGTGGTTGACGGCATCGGCATCACTTCGCAGAAAATGATTGACGCGCTCAAAGACTGCAAGTTATGAATCGTAGTGTGATAATAGTAGCAGGCGGTTCGGGAAGCCGTATGGGAACCAATGTTCCAAAGCAGTTTTTGCTTTTGGGCGGACGCCCGATACTGATGCGCACAATTGAGGCATTCTACAATTTCGACAGCGCTATGAACATTGTCGTTGTGTTGCCTGCCGACCAGCACGATTATTGGCAGGATTTGTGCCGACAGTATTCGTTTACAAAAATTCCGTACCAACTTGCCGAGGGCGGTGCAACGCGCTTTCATTCAACATTGAACGGCTTGTCGAAAGTTCCTGCCGACGGTGTTGTGGCGGTACACGACG